>CAKPIH010000014.1 GCA_934162325.1 uncultured Bacilli bacterium | reverse complement strand
AACATGAATCTATCCACAATTTTTTTGTTTATTTTAAAATGTTATTTATGTTTTTTTGTGATTTTTAAATTAAGTACTTTTATTATTATAGTCATTGATTATTATTAATAGTAGATTTAATTATAAAAAAATACCCCATGTTCCACGTGAAACATAAAGTTATCAACAAGATAAAATATTACTATTTTAATATTTTTTATTATCTCATGTTCCACGTGAAACATGAGATTTTTAGATATATTGTTCAAATTGAAATCTAATATTTTGAAATTTGATAATTACTATGATAATATTTTTTTATGTTTCACGTGGAACATGGAGGAGAAGATACTATGACAGATGTTGATAAATTGGAAGTGGCATTTGAACAGGCTAAGATTGCTTGTGAATTAGACGAAATACCTGTTGGTTGTGCTATATTTCGAGGAGATGAGCTCATTGCCTGTGGATACAATGAAAAAGAAAGTGAAAATGATGCTATAAGGCATGCTGAGATAGTGGCTATCAGTAGAGCTTGTAGGAAATTGGGGAGTTGGAGGCTGGATGGATGCTCTTTATATGTTACTTTGGAGCCATGTATGATGTGTGTTGGAGCTATTATGGAGAGTAGAATTAAAAATGTCTATTATGGTACTAAAAGGCAAAGCGTACAATTGTATGATAAAATGGCTGTAGAACCATATATTTCTTTGAATTACATTAAAAATGGTAAATGCTCTGAAATATTATCTGATTTTTTCAAAAAAAAGAGAAAAAAATGATGTTTTCTTTGGTTTATGTGGTATAATATTCATGTAGGAGGTATTTTATGGGATATTTAGCTTTATATAGAAAGTATAGACCTGTTGATTTTAATAGTGTTTATGGGCAGGAAGAGGTAGTAACTGTTATTAAAAATGCTATTGTTTCTGGAAAAGTGTCCCATGCTTATCTTTTTTGTGGGCCTAGAGGAACTGGTAAGACTACTATTGCTAAAATTATTGCAAGATTAGTTAATTGTGAAAATTTAGTGGATGGTAACCCTTGTGGAAAATGTTATAATTGTCTTAATTATTTGAATAGTAATGACATTGTTGAAATAGATGCTGCTTCGAATAATGGTGTTGATGAAATCAGAGAATTAAGGGATAAAATTAATTTAGTTCCTAGTAATTCTAAATATAAGGTCTATATAATAGATGAAGTTCATATGCTTACAACACAAGCATTTAATGCGCTTTTAAAGACTTTGGAGGAACCTCCTAGTCATGTTATATTTATTTTAGCCACAACAGAGCCTCATAAAATACCATTAACTATAGCTTCGAGATGTCAAAAATTTAGATTTTCTAAGATTGACGATAAAAAAATAGTTGAAAGACTTAGAGAAATTTCTAATCTTGAAGGTATTACTATAGATGATGATGCATTATATGAAATAGCAAGATTATCTGATGGCGGAATGAGGGATGCTATAAACTTTTTAGATCAATTGGTAGCATATTCTAATGATAATATTACTATTGATGATGTTTACAAGGTTAATGGTTCGGTTTCGTATGAGGAACTTTATACATTATTAGATAATATTAAGAATAATAACAAGGTTAAATTAATAGAATTTGTTGACTATTTAGATGAATCTGGAAAAGATATTAATAAATTTGTTGAAGAAATGCTTATTTTTCTTAAAGATGTTATTTTGTATAAAAATGCTAATATTTTATCAAGTATTTCTACTAAAAATGATTATATCAAATTGGTTTCTGATAAATATAATGATAAAGATTTATATGATTTAATAGAAAATCTTAATGGTATACAAAATTCTATAAAAATTTCTAATCATAGTTCAATTATATTTATGACTTCGATTCTTAAATATTCTGATTTAAAATTTGGAAATATAGAGATAAATGGTGAAAAAAGTAGTGAAAAAATTATTTCCCAGGAAATAATTGAGGAAAAAGATAAAAATATTTCCCAAAATAATGAAAATATTTCCCGGGAAATAAAAGATAGTTCTATTTCTGACGACCAAGTTGAACTTAGAGTTAATAATTCTTTGGCTTTGGCTTCAAAAAATGTATTAGAAGAATTTAAATCTAAATGGAATAGTTTAGATGATTATATTGATGATGAAGAATTTTCTGTTGTTTCAGGGTTACTTAAGGATTCTAATATTGTAGTTGGATCTAATCAATATGTAATTTTATCTTGTAATTATCCTTCTACAGCAAGTAGAATTAATAGTAATTTAGAGGTTACTGAAAAATTATTAGAAAGACTTTTTGATACTAAGGTTTATGTTGTTGCTGTTGATAACGATAGATGGAAAGGTATTAAAAATAAATATATTGATGATTTAAAAAAAGGAATTAAATATAGTGTTAAAGAAATAGAAAAGAATGCTAATAATAAGAGAGAAAAGTTTTCTATTGATGATTTGATTGATTTAGTAGGAGATAGTATTATAGAATATAAATAATAAAGGAGAATGATAAATATGAATATGCAAGCTATAATGATGCAGGCTAAGAAAATGCAAAGAGATATTGAAAAGACACAAAATGAGTTAGGAAGTAAAACTTATGAAGGTAAATCACAATTGGTGACAGCTGTGGTTGGAGGAAATAATAAACTTATTTCTGTTAATATAGATGTTGATAGTATAGAACAAGATGATAAAGAAATGTTAGAAGATATGATTTTAGTAGCAGTTAATAATGCTATTGAAAATATGGAAAAAGATAAAAAAGAAAAACTTGGTAAATATAGTAATATGTTAAATGGTTTGATGTAAGATGTATCCTAATAGTATAAAAAATATTATTGATTGTTTTAAAGATTTACCTGGTATTGGAGAGAAAACAGCAGAGAGACTTGCTTTTTCTTTAATAAATTTTAGTAAAGAAAAATTGACATCTTTTTCTGATGCTATTATTGATGTTAGGGATAAACTAACTAATTGTTCTATATGTGGAAATATTACAGAAAATGATATTTGTGATATTTGTTCTGATTCTAATAGAAATAGTAAGATAGTCTTTGTTGTGGAAAAGGCAAAAGATATTTCTTTATTTGAAAAGATTAATATTTATAATGGTAAATATCATGTTTTAGGTGGACTTATTTCTCCTTTGGAGGGAATAGGACCTGATGATATTAATATTTCTAGTTTGATTTCTAGAATTGATAAAGAAAATATTGAAGAGATTATTTTAGCTCTTAAACCTTCAATTGAAGGGGAAACGACAATGCAATATATAAAGAAAATATTAGATAATAAAAATATTAAAATTACTAGAATTGCTACGGGTATTCCTATGGGTACTGATATTGATTATATTGATGCTATGACATTAGAGTTTGCTCTTGAAGGGAGAAAAGACATATAGTATTATAAGTATCATATAATTTATTGGTGAGTTATGTTTAATAAATTATTTTTGATTATTAAGAAAGTTATAATTGCAATATTACTGATTTATACTTATAATATTATTGTTTTTCCGTTAGGAATTACTATTGCTTTTAATGTGTTTACAATTATTTTAATTGGTATTTTTGGTTTACCAGCAGTAGTTGGATTATGTTTGTTTTCAATATTTATTGTTTGAGAGGTGAATTATGTTAGAATTATATAAAGATGGACAACCTATTTTTTATAATATGTTTAATAATGCTATTAAAAATAATAAACTTTCTCATGCTTATATTTTTGATTCTAATGGTAATCCTGATGTTATGGATATTGTTTTATCTTTTGTTAAGAAAATTATTTGTATGGATATTAATGATGATAATGATATTAAGAATATATGTAAACGTATTGATGATGGTAATTATGTTGATGTTAAAATTATTAAACCTGATGGTATGTGGATAAAGAAGGATCAATTGCTTGATTTACAGAGTGAATTTAATAATAAAGCTTTTGAAGGAAATAAAAAAATTTATATTATTAAATCTGCTGAAAAGATGAATGTTCAGACTGCTAATTCTATATTAAAATTTTTGGAAGAACCTGTTGATGATATTATTGCTATTTTGATTACGGATAATATTAATATGCTTCTTCCTACAATTATTTCTAGATGTCAAGTGATTAAATTAAATAAGAAGAAATGTAGTTATGATACTATTAGTAATTTTTCTGATTTACTTATTAGTTATGGATATAATGATATTTCTGATGATAATAAAGAAAAGATTATAAATGATGTTATTGGGTTTACTGAGTATATTGAAAATTATAAGTTAGATACTTTAATTTATACTAAGAAATTATGGCATAATAATTTTAAGGATAGAAATTATAATATTATTGGTATTAATTTAATGATTTATTTTTATTATGATATTATTAGGTATAAGAGTGGTTTGAAGGTATTATTTTTTAATGATTATGAAGATAATATTATAAAGATTGCTAATATGAATGATTTTGATGTATTATGTGATAAAATTAAGGTTTTAAATGATACTTTAAATAATATTAAGTATAATTTGAATATTAATTTATTGATTGATAAATTGGTTATAGATATGTGTGGTGATAATTTATGAAAATAGTAGGAGTAAAGTTTAATAATGATACTAAAGTTTATTATTTTAATCCTAAGGACTTGGATTTAAAAGTTAATTTAACAGTTATTGTTAATACTGATAAGGGTCTTAAGTTTGGTAAGATTGTTGAGATAGTTGATTCTAAGAGAGAAAATGAGGTTTATCCTGAGGTTGTTAGAGTAGCTACTAAAAAAGATTTTCAACAACATTTGAGAAATATGCAGGATGAGAAGAAAGCTTTGGAAAAATGTAGGGAATTAGCTCTTAAAGAAAATCTTAATATGACTATTATTGATGCTAATTATAATTTTGATAAGAGTCAATTGATTTTTCGTTTTTTGGCTGATGAGAGAATTGATTTTAGAAAGTTAGCTAAAGATTTGGCTTCTAATTTGAAGACAAGGATTGAACTTAGACAGATTGGTGTTAGAGATAAAGCTAAAGAAATTGGTGGTATAGGACCTTGTGGAAGACTTTTATGTTGTAGTTCTTTTTTAACTAATTTTGAATCTGTTTCAATTAATATGGCTAAGAATCAAGGAATTGCTTTAAATCCTACTAAAATTAATGGGGTTTGTGGTAGGCTTTTATGTTGTTTAAATTATGAAAATGAACAGTATATGGAGGTTAGAAAAAACATTCCTGATGTTGGTAAAAAGGTTAAAATAAATGGTAAAGAGGGAAAGGTTATTTCTTCTGAACCTTTAGCGGGTAAATATAAGGTATTTGTGGATAATGAAATTGTACAGGTAGATGTTAATGATAGTAAAGAATAATCTTTTAAATTTTAAAGATGCTTATATTTATCAAGATACTGATTATTTTAAATTTTCTTTAGATTCTTTATTACTTGCTAATTTTGTAACTATTAATTTAAGAGACAAGAATATTTTAGATATTGCTACTGGTAATGCTCCCATTCCAATGCTTCTTAGTTATAGAACAAAGGCTAATATTTATGGTGTTGAGATACAAAAATCTGTTTTTGATTTGGGAGTTAAATCTATTATTGAAAATAAGATGGACAAGCAGATAACTATTATTAATGATGATGCTAAGAATGTTATTAATTTATTTGATGATGATTATTTTGATGTTATTACTTGTAATCCTCCTTATTTTGATACTAATAATTCTTTATTTGAAAATGTTAATTCGGTGAAGGCTATTGCTAGACATGAGAAATTTCTTAATTTAGATGATATATTTACTATATCTAAAAGGGTACTTAAAACTAATGGTAGGTTGGCAATGGTTCATAGGACTGAAAGATTAACACAGATACTAGATATTGCTAGTAAATATGGTTTTATGGCTAAGAAAATTAGATTTGTTTATCCTAAAGAAAATAGGGATAGTGATTTAATGCTTATTGAGTTTGTAAAAGGTGGTAAAAAAGGATTAAAGATGATTTATCCTTTGATTGTTTATGATAGTGATGGTAACTATAATATTGAAATAAAGAATATGTTTGGAGATGATACTCATGATACAAAATAGTTATAATGATACTCCTAGTTTATATTTGATTCCTACACCGATTGGTAATTTGGATGATATGACTTATAGAGCGGTTAAAGTACTAGAGGAAGTAGAAGTTATTTTTTCTGAAGATACGAGGGTAACACTTAATTTACTTAATAATTTTGGTATTAAAAAGAAACTTATTTCTTTACATGAACATAATGAAGATGTTTTAAAAGAAAAGGTACTTGAATATTTGAAAAATGGTTATTCTGTTGGATTAGTTACTGATAGAGGAACTCCTATTATAAGTGATCCTGGGTATAAAACGGTTAAGTATATTAGTGATAATAATTATAATGTTATTGCATTACCTGGAGCTACTGCTTTTGTATGTGCTTTGATTGCATCTGGTATATCACCACAACCTTTTTTATTCTATGGTTTTTTAAATAGTAAGGATTCTAAACGTAGAGATGAATTAGAAATACTTAAGGATAATGAATATACTATGATTTTTTATGAAGCACCACATCGTATTATGAAAACACTTAATATGATGTTAGAAGTATTTGGTGATAGAGATATTAGTATTTCTAGAGAAATTACTAAGAAGTTTGAAACTGTATATAGGGGAAAACTTAGTGATGTTATTAAGACTATTCCTGAAAAAGGGGAATTTGTTATTGTTGTAAGTGGATGTGTAGAAAAGGTTATTGATGATAATCTGTCTATTAAAGAAGCTGTTAACTTGTATATTAAAGCTGGATTAGATGTTATGACTGCGATTAAAAAAGTAGCTAAAAATAGAAAGATACCTAAAAATGAAGTATATAAAGAATATCATAAGGAGGGAAAATAATGAAGTTAGTAGTGGGACTTGGAAATCCTGGAAAGGAATACGAGAATACAAGACATAATATTGGTTATGAACTTGCAGATATGTTTGCTAAAAAATATGGTTGTGCTTTTAGAACTGAAAGAAAATTTGAGGCTGATATATTTGATATTAATATTAATGGTGAAAAGGTAATAGTGGCTAAACCTTTGACTTATATGAATTTATCTGGTAATGCTGTTAAAAAGATTGTTGATTTTTATAATATTAATAGTCAAGATATTTTGATAATGCATGATGATTTGGATATGGTATTAGGTAAAATTAAGGTTGTTAATAATAGTTCTAGTGGGGGACATAATGGTCTTAAGAGTATTACTAAGGCTATTCAAACTAGAGATTATGTTAGATTTAAAATTGGAATATATGGAAAAGATAGAACGATAGATGCTATTGATTGTGTACTTGGTAAATTTAGTAAAGAACAAAGGGAAGTACTCGATGAAGTTTATGCTAAAGTAGGTAATTTATTAGAGGATTTTGTTAATTGTGATATTGCTAGATTGAAACAAATTTATAATAGTATGAATAAAAAGAATGATTTATAATAAGATACATTAATATGTATCTTTTAGTCTTGGAAAGGAGGAATATTTATGGGAATTTTTAATAATCTATTTGATATTGATAGTAGGGATAATTATGCTATTACTGGGTTAAATAAGGAACTTAATTCTTTATATATTTATAATTATTTTATTAAGAATAAGAAAAATAATTTGGTTATAACTAATTCTTTATATGAGGCTAACGATGTTTATAATAGATTACTTAACTATACTAATAAAGTTTTATTTTTTCCGATGGATGATTTTATTACTAGTGAAGTTACTGATATTAGTCCAGAATTTGTTATTGATAGACTTACTACTTTGAATAAATTACTTGGTAGTGGTAAATATATTGTTGTTACTAATTTAATTGGTATACTTAGATATTTACCTAATACTAAGTTATATAAGAATAAGATTATTGATATTAATAAAGATATGGATATTGATAGAGATGATTTTATTAATAAATTATTTGATTTAGGTTATGAGAAGGTACCTGTTGTTAGTAGGACTGGAGAAATGGCTATTAGGGGATATGTTATTGATATATTTCCTATTGAGTTTGATAATCCTATTAGAATAGAGTTTTGGGGAGATACTATTGATAGTATTAAATATTTTGATTTAGAGGATCAGATATCTAATACTTCTATTGATAGTGTTAAAATATATCCTTATACTGAGTTTTTAATTGATGGTAAAATAGGGGATAATATAATTAGAAAACAGAAATATTTACTTAATTATTCTGATTCTGTAAGTGGACTTTGGGATTATGTTTTGGATAGTGTTATTTTTTATTATGATTATAATCAGATTATTAATAGTTATTCTTTACTTAGAGAGAATATATTAGAATATGATAGTGAACTTGATGATGATATTAAGACTAATTATATGTGGGATATCGAAGATATTTCTAATAAACATAATATTTATATTCTTGACATAGATAATTTAATAGATTTAGATGTTAATAATAAGAAATATGTTTCACATAGTATTGAGAATTATTGTGGTAATTTTGAAAAGTTAAAGTTAGATTTAATTAGATATATTAAGAGTGGTAAGACTGTTATATTATGTGTTGATGATAGGAATGTTGTTAAGAGGATTGTTACTTATTTAGAACTTGATGATATTATATTTACTGATGAGAATAATATTATTAATAATAAGATTAATTTTGTTAATAAATATATTTATGGTGGTTTTATTTTTGATAATTATGTTGTTATGTCTGTTAATGATTTGTTTGGTAAGGTTGAAGATAAAAGAAAAGTAAAGAGTAAATATAAGGTTGGTACTAAGATTAGTAATATTGATAATTTGGAAAAGGGAGACTTAGTTGTTCATATTGATCATGGTATTGGTAAATATATTGAGATATGTACTTTGGTTAAGAATGGTATGAAGAAGGACTATATTAAATTATTGTATGCTGATGATGATATTTTGTATTTACCTGTTGAAAAGATTGATAAGATTACTAAATTTAATGGAAAAGAAGGGGCTTTCTTTAAATTAGATAAACTTGGTACTGATTCTTGGAATAAGAGGAAGGCTAGGGTTAAGAAGAAATTAGAGAGTATAGCAGCAGATCTTATTAAGGTTTCTATTGAAAGAGAGGCTTCTAGTGGGTATGCTTTTTCACATGATGATGAAAATCAAATTTTATTTGAAAGTAAATTTAGTTATGTTCCTACTTCTGATCAACTTAGGGCTACTGAGATTATAAAGAAGGAAATGGAAAGAAATAAGCCAATGGATATGCTTCTATGTGGAGATGTTGGGTATGGTAAAACAGAAGTTGCTTTTAGAGCAATATTTAAGGCTGTTAATGACGGTAAACAAGTAGCATATTTATGTCCTACTACTATTTTGTCTAGTCAACAATATAAGTCGGCTTTGAATAGATTTATTGATTTTCCTATTAATATTGCTCTTCTTAATAGATTTACTTCTGTTAAAGAGCAAAGAGAAATACTTGAAAAGTTAAAGGAAGGAAAGATTGATATTTTATTTGGTACTCATAAGATTCTTAATGAGAAGATTGATTTTAAGGATTTAGGGTTACTTATTATTGATGAGGAGCAGAGATTTGGTGTTGTTCATAAGGAAAAGATTAAGAAATATAAGAGTTCTATAGATGTTCTTACTTTGTCTGCTACTCCAATACCTAGAACTTTACAAATGTCTATGTCTGGTATTAGAGGACTTGCTCTTATTGAGACTCCTCCTGAGAGGAGAAGACCTATTCAAACTTATGTTATACCGGAAAATAAAAATATTATTAAAGATGCTATATATAAGGAGTTATCTAGAGAGGGACAGGTATTTATTTTATATAATAATATTGATAAATTAGATAATAAGTTAGAGGAAATACATAAATTTGTTCCAGAGGCTACTATTAGATATGCACATGGTAGAATGACTAAGGATCATTTGGAAAATATTATGATTAATTTTATTAATCATGAGTTTGATATTCTTTTATGTACTACTATTATTGAGACTGGTATTGATATTCCTAATGTTAATACTTTGATTATTCTTGATGCTGATCATTTTGGTTTATCACAGTTATATCAGATTAGAGGTAGAATTGGTAGAAGTGATAGAATTGGTTATGCTTATATGATGTATAGTGGTAAGAAAGAACTTAATGATTTGGCTGTTAAAAGACTTAATACGATAAAGGAATTTACGGAACTTGGCAGTGGATTTAAAATTGCTATGAGGGATTTATCTATACGTGGAGCGGGTGATATATTAGGTAGTGAACAGTCGGGATTTATTGATAGTATTGGTATTGATTTATATCTTAAGATGTTAAAAGAGGAAGTTGACAAATTAAAGGGTGTTAAGGTAGAAGAAAAAGAAGATGTGTCAAATAAGCCTTTAATTGAAGTTGACACACATATTGATGATGAATATGTTCCTGATGATGAGATTAAGATTGAGATTCATGAGATGATTAATAGTATTAATTCAATAGAGGATATTAATAAAATTAAGGAGACACTTAGTAATAGATTTGGTAAAGTTACTGAAGATATGGTTATTTATATGCATGAAGAGTGGTTTGAGAAACAGGCTAAAGAACTTAATATTACTGAGAGTAAACAAAATAAAAACTATGTTGAGATTGTTTTACCTAAAGATGTTTCTGCTAAAGTTGATGGTGAATTGTTATTCTTTAGTGCATATGAGATATGTAAACAATTTAGATTTTCTTATATTGATGGTAAAATACATATTATGTTAGATATTGTAAAGTTAGATAAACATTTTATATTTTATTTTAATGAATTATTAGATAAAATTATTAGAGATATTAAAGATTAAAGATTATTTCTTTAATTTTTTTGTTTATTGTATAATTCTTTAGTTATTTGACAAAATAATTAGAGAAAGTATAGGTGAAATAAATGAAAACTACTGGTGTAATTAGAAGGATTGATGAGTTGGGAAGAATTGTTATTCCAAAAGAGATTAGGAAGAATCTTAGGATTAAGAATGGTGAGAGTTTAGAGATATATTTGGAGAATGATTCTATTATTTTGAAGAAGTATTCTCAGATTGAAAGTTTAAAGAATGTTTCTATTGATTATGTTGAGGCTTTTAATCAGATTATTAAGCATAATATTATTGTTACTGATAGGGATAAGGTTATAGCGGCTACTGGTCCTTTAAAGAAGAAGTATTTGGATAAGGAAATTAATGAGTTTACTGAGAGATCTATTGAAAGAAGAGATAATTTTTTTGAGAAACAGAAGAAGTCTTTTCAGATTATTAATGATGAGGAAGAGGTTGGGTATTATACTTTTTCTTCTATTGTTGATAATGGTGATGCTATAGGTAGTGTTATTCTTATTTCTACTGATGTTCCTATCAGTGATGTTGAGGATAAGATGTGTATTGTTTTGTCTAAATTACTTAGTAAACAATTTGTTGATTAATATTATTTATTTTTTTGTTCACTCTAAGTCTTTTGTCTTAGAGTGTTGTTGTTAGCCTATGGTAGTCTAACAACAAGGTATCAACCATATATATTATATATAAGCATGGATTATAAAAAAAGTTGATTTTCTATTGTAATTATGTTTTTATTGTGGTAAAATAATTTCGTAATGCGATGAAGGAAAGAGTAATAATATTAATTTATAGAGAGTCTATGGTTGGTGGAAATAGATAATGAAAGTTATTATAAATGGTTCTGGAGCTTTTATATCTAATAGGTATAGACGGTTGTTACGTTATAACTTAATGAGTGTATGTTACATAAAATAAGGTGGTACCGCGGATATTATTCGTCCTTTGACTATCTTATTTTTTTATTGGAGGTTTATATGAGAAGATTTGAAATTATTGATAGAGATACTTTTATTAAAGATATACCGAATGGTAATTATGATGATGTTATTTTACCTAAAAGGGGTACTATTAGTAGTGCTGGTTATGATTTTTATAGTGTTATTTCTGTTACTTTAAAACCAGGTGAGAGAAAGGTTATTCCTACTGGTATTAGGGTGATGATGAATGATAATGAATTTCTTGGTATATTTGTTAGAAGTAGCTTGGGATTTAAGTATAATGTACGGATGTGTAATCAGGTTTGTATTATTGATGCTGATTACTATGGTAATTCTAGTAATGGTGGTCATATTTTTGTATGTTTAGAGAATGAAGGGGATGAGGTTATTGAGATTAAAAAGGGAGATAGATTTGTACAAGGTATATTTATACCATATTTAATTACTGATGATGATAATACTACTGATTTAAGAGAAGGTGGAATTGGTAGTACTAATAATAAGGGAGATGATTTATAATGAATAAAGATAAATTTTATATTACTACACCTATATATTATCCAAGTGCTAATTTTCATATTGGACATTGCTATACTACTATAATAGCGGATTCTATTGCTAGATATAAGAGACTTACTGGTTATGATGTATTTTATTTAACTGGTACTGATGAACATGGATTAAAAATACAAAAGAAGGCTGAAGAGGCTGGTATTACTCCTCAAGAGTATGTTGATAAGATTGTTGTTAATTCTAAAGATTTATGGAAGAGTTTAAATATTAGTTATGATAAATTTATTAGAACTACTGATAAAGAACATGTTGAATGCGTTCAAAAAATCTTTGAGAAGTTATATAATCAAGGGGATATTTATAAGGGTGAATACAAGGGATTATATTGTACTCCTTGTGAGTCTTTTTGGACTGAGACACAACTTGTAGATGGTAAATGCCCTGATTGTGGTAGAGATGTTAATGAGGTATCTGAAGAAGCTTATTTCTTTAAACTTTCTAAATATCAAGATAGATTAGTTAAATTTTATGAAGAACATCCTAATTTTATTGAACCTGAATCTAGAAAGAATGAGATGCTTAATAATTTTATTAAGCCTGGACTTGAAGATTTATGTGTATCTAGAACTACTTTTGATTGGGGAATTCCTGTTACTTTTGATCCTAAACATGTTGTTTATGTATGGATTGATGCTTTGGCTAATTATATATCAGCTTTAGGATATTTAAGTGAAGATGATTCATTATTTAAGAAGTATTGGCCTGCTAATCTACATATAGTAGGTAAGGAAATAGTTAGATTTCATACTATTATTTGGCCTATTATGTTGATGGCTCTTGATTTACCGTTACCTGATAAGGTATTTGGACATGGATGGTTAGTTATTAATGGGGGTAAAATATCTAAGAGTTTAGGTAATTATAAAGATCCTAGAGAGTATATTGATGCTTATGGTGTTGATGCTGTTAGATATTTTGTTTTAAGAGAGGTTCCATTTGGTAGTGATGGTAATTTTTCTGAAGAAGCTTTAATTAATAGAACTAATGGAGATCTTGCTAATGTACTTGGTAATTTGGTTAATAGAACTATTGGTATGGCTAATAAATATTTTGATGGTGTTGTTACTAATACTAAGGTTAATGAAGAAGTTGATAATAAATTAATTGAAGAGACTATAGGATTAAAAGATGTAGTTGAAAATTATATGAATGAGTTAGAAGTCTCTAAAGCTATTGCTAGTATATTTGATGTACTTAGAGATTGTAATAAATATATTGATGAGACTATGCCTTGGGTTCTTGCTAAAGATGAATCTAAAAAAGATAGACTTGCTACGGTGTTATATAATCTAATTGAGTGTATTAGAATTTGTACTGTATTATTACAAGCTTTTATTCCTGATACTTGTGAGAAGATATTTAATCAAATTAATACTGATAATATTTCTTATGATAGTATTAGTGAGTTTGGTGGATATAAGTCAGGAACTAAAGTTAATAAGGCTGAAGTTTTATTTCAAAGAATTGAGAATTAAGTGTTTACTTAGTTCTTTTTCTTATGTAAAGTTTACTTATTTTTATTTACATATGTTAATAATTATGTTATATTTTTGTTGTAGTACCTAATACTGAAAGGGAGACTGGCTATGTTTAATGGTAAGAATCATGGTATGATTTATAAGGTGTTATCTTTAGTTTTTGGTGGTATTATTATTTTATTTATTTTTAATCATAAGAATATTATTGATTTTGTTTATATATTAATAGTTTGTTTTCTTATTGTTAAAATTTTTATTAAAATTAATATTAAATAATTATACTATTAGTTAGTATGATTTTTTATTAGGAGGATTTTTATGTATATTGATACTCATTGTCATGTATTTAGTGAATACTATGATGATATTGAAAAAGTTATTTCTGAATGTAAAGATAATAATGTTAATAGGATTATTGTTAATGGATGTGATATTGTTTCAAATAAAGAGGTTTTAGAACTTGTTAATAAATATGATATTATATATGGGGCTATTGGATTTCATCCTACTGAATTAGATGATTTTAAAGATGAATATTTTTCTTTTTTAGAAGAGAATATTAATAATTCTAAAATTGTTGCTGTTGGTGAAATTGGGCTTGATTATCATTATGATGATACTGATAGAGAAAAACAAATTATGGTTTTTAGGAAACAATTAGATATTGCACAAAAGTATAATAAACCTATTATTGTTCATAGTAGAGATTCTATACAAGATACATATAATATTTTAAAAGAATATAATTTAAAGGGAAGTATACATTGTTTTAGTGGTTCTGTAGAAATGGCTAGGGAATTTATTAAACTTGGATATAAAATTGGTATTGGAGGTATAATTACTTATAAAAATGCTAAGACTATTAAAGAAGTGGTAAAAGATACTAATTTAGCATATATTTTATTAGAGACTGATAGTCCGTATCTTGCTCCAGTTCCTCATAGAGGAGAGGATAATAGTCCTAAATATATACCTATTATTGCTGATGAGATTGCAAGTATAAAAGGAACTTCAGGCCTTGATATTGCTAGGGTTACTACTGCTAATGCGGAGGCCGTATTTGACTTTTCTTGCGAAAAATGATACAATTAATATGTTCTAAAATATTAATGAGGTGAGATTAATGAAGAATGTAACTGTTAAGGTTATAACTATTTCTTCACAGTTATTAGTAGTTACTTTATTTTTGACACTTGTTTTTTCAGGTGGTGCTAATAATCAAAATATAACTATTGGTAATAATAATTTTGACAAAATGGCAGATAAGACAATGACTTTATTTAAAAGTGAAGAATTGCTTCTTAGTTCTGTTGATAATAGTGTTGTTGTTCCTTTGGATGATGATACTAAAAAAGAAGAAATAAAAGAAGAAGAGGTTAAAGAGGAAGTTAATGAAGAACCTGTTGTTGATACGACGCCGGTTGTTCCTGATACTCCAACTACGCCTAGTTCTTCAGGTTTATTTTATGATAGAGAGATACTTAATACTGTAGTTGGTAATTTAACTGGGTATGGTGCTAATTGTTATGGTTGTTCTGGATATACAGCCGCAGGTCATAATTTAAATGAATCTATGTATTATGATGATAATGAATTTGGTACTGTTAGAATTTTGGCAGCAGATCCATCATTTCCATTCTATTCTATTTTTAGAATTAGTAATGTTCCTGGTATGGATGATTTTATAGGAATTGTTCTTGACAGAGGTGGTAATGTTGGTTTTAATAGAGGTACTTTATTTGATTTGGCCTTTATTAATGAGAAGGATCCTGGTATTATAGGGCTTACTCCTAATGTTAAATTTGAAATGTTAAGAAATGGTAAATAATATCATTTCTTTTTTTGACAGTTTTTTCTTTTTCTATATCATATAATTAGATAGAGGTTATGATATGAAAAAGATTATTTTTATTACTGTTATTATTATTTTTATTCCTTTTTTGATTGTTAATTTTTATAAAATAGATGAGAAAGAAGAAATAAAAATTAAATATATGTCTAATACTATTATTAGAGTTAAAAGAATGAGCACAGGAAATATTGATTCTATTCCTTTTGAAGAATATATTGTTGGTGTTTTAGCGGGTGAAATGCCTATTTATTTTGATAAAGAAGCTTTTAAAGCACAAGCAGTGGCGGCAAGAAGTTATGCTTTTAAAAGAATGGAGTATAATAAAGATAATGATTATGATGTTGTTGATTCTATTATGAATCAGGTATATTTGGATGATAATTATTTGAAAGATGCTTGGGGTGAAGATTATATTAATAATATTAATAAACTTAGAGAAGTTGTTAATGAGACGAGTATGGAATATTTGGAATATGATGGTGAAGTAATTGATGCTTTGTTTTTTTCTACTAGTAATGGTTATACTGAAACGGCTTCTTTGGTATTTGATGTTGATTTGCCATATTTAAAAAGTGTTAAATCTTCTTGGGATGAAAAGACTAGTTCGGCATTTAGAAACAATACTTCAATGGATATTAATTCTTTTTATAAAAAATTAGGTCTTTCTTATAGTGATTCTTTTGATTTTAAAGTTCTTAAAAGAAGTAGTACTAATAGAATTGTTACACTTAGTATTAATGGTAAGGAATTTACTGGGAAAAGTTTATATGATAAATTAGGTCTTAGATCACTTGATTTTTCTTTAAAAAAAGATGGTGATAAGATTATTATTTCTACTACTGGATATGGTCATGGTGTTGGTATGAGTCAGTATGGTGCTCTTGGTATGGCTCAAGAGGGTTATAGTTATAAGGATATTTTGAAATATTATTATTCTGGTACTGAGATTAAAAAAATGGAAAATTAATGTATATTATTTTGGTTTTAGGAAACAATTATATTAGAGGTGATAAGATGAGAAATAGAAGAATTAAATCATTTTTTGTACCTGTAATATATGGTACTTTGGTATTGGCATTTTTATTTAGTATGTTTTTTGTAGGTAAGTTTGCTAATAATTTATTGTTTTCTAAGAAAGATAATAATATTAAATATGTTGATGGTGAGATTACTGAGGGGGCTAATAGAGATATTCCGGTAGTTAGTACTAATAATACTATTGTTAAGCCATATCTTAGTGATGATGTTAAGATAGCTAAATCTTTCTATGATTATAAGGATTCTACTGATAATCAGGAAAAAGCTATTATATTCTATGAGAATACTTATATGCAAAATTCAGGAGTTGATTATGCTAGTGAGAATGTTTTTGATGTTATTAGTATTTTAGATGGTACTGTTATTTCGGTTGAAAATAATGATATTATGGGTACTACTATTGAGATTAGACATAATAATGATCTAATTAGTGTATATCAAAGTTTATCTGATGTTACTGTTAGTAAAGATGACAAAGTTATTCAGGGACAAATTATTGCTAAAAGTGGATTATCTAATATAGAGAAAGATATGGGTAATCATTTACATTTTGAATTATATCATAAGGGTAAAATTGTTAATCCTGAAGAATTCTATAATAAATCTTTAGATGAATTATAGTTTTATCTTTTTTCATAAATATATTCTTTATTTAATATAATACTATAGGTGAATATATGAATAATAGAATATATAATAGAGTAATTGATGAAGCAAAGTATATTATTATTAATGATAAAACGGTTAGGGATGCTTCTTTAGTATTTGGCGTATCTAAGAGTACTGTACATAATGATATGCGATATAGACTTTCTTTGATTGACAAAAATTTGTATGAAAAAGTGTCAAGTATTATGGAATTTCATGCTGATATTAAGCATATTAAGGGAGGAGAGTCGACAAAAAGAAAGTTTTTGAAGAGAAAAGTGTAATATTTGTATTAAAAACTGTTAAATTGTGGTAAAATGGAAATAAGGATGGTGATTTTATGTTTAACAAAGATATTGGTATTGACTTAGGAACTGCTAATGTACTTATCTATATAAAGGGTCAGGGCATTGTTTTAAATGAACCATCTGTAGTTGCTATTGATGCTGAAACGAAGAAACCTTTGGCTGTTGGTACTGAAGCTCATGAGATGCTTGGTAGAACTCCAGGTAAAGTTAAAGCTATTAAACCTATGAAAGATGGTGTAATAGCGGATTATGATACTACAGAAGTTATGCTTAATTACTTTATTAAAAAAGTTAATGGTAAGAGTTTTTTTTCTAGACCTAGAATTCTTATTTGCTGTCCTTCTAATATTACACAAGTAGAAAAGAATGCTATTAAGGAAGCTGCTGAGAGAACAGGGGCTAAAAAGGTCTTTCTTGAAGAGGAACCTAAAGTAGCTGCTGTTGGTGCAGGAATGGATATTTCCAAACCTAGTGGTAATATGGTTATTGATATTGGTGGTGGTACTACTGATATTGCTATTTTATCTTTAGGTGGCATTGTTAATAGTGCTTCTATTAGAATAGCTGGTAATGCTTTTGATAATGATATTGTAAAATATATTAAAGATAAATATAAACTTTTAGTTGGTGAAAGAACTGCTGAAGATATTAAAATTACTATTGGTACAGTATTTCCTGGATCAAGGAATGAGAAGATGGAGGTTAGGGGAAGAGATTTAGTTACAGGTCTTCCACATACTATTACTCTTACTAGTGATGAGATAGAAGAGGCTCTTAGAGAGAGTGTATATACTATTATTCATGCGGTAAAAGGTATACTTGAACAGACTCCTCCGGAGCTTTCTGCTGATATTATTGATAAAGGTATAGTACTTACTGGTGGTGGTGCTTTAGTGGATGGTTTTTCGCAGGTTCTTAGTCAAGAACTTAAAGTTCCTGTATTTACAGCGGAATCTCCACTTACTTGTGTAGCAGAAGGTACTGGTATTTTATTAGATAATTTATATATGTTGGAAAGACAATAATTAATATGTAAAAAATATGTAAAAAAGAAATAATTATATTTTAATTATTCTTTTTTTTGTTATAATTATTATAGAAAGAGGATGATTTTATGAATAATATTAAAATTGGTATCGCTAGTGATCATAGAGGATTTACTGCTAAAGAGTTTTTGAAGGAATATTTTGATGAAAATGATATTTATGTAATTGATTTTGGTACTAATAGTGCTGAGTCTGTTGATTTTCCTGTATATGCTAAGAAATTAGGAGAAGCTATTCAAAAAGAAGAAATTGATCTTGGTATTGCTATTTGTGGTACTGGTATTGGAATGAGTATTGTTTTAAATAAAATGAAAGGTGTATACTGTGCTAAGGTATCTAATGAGAGTGAAGCTATTTTATGTAGAAGTCATAATAATGCTAATGTTATTGCTATGAGTGAAGAAATCGATCATGAAGTTATGAAAAAAATAGTTAATAATTTTATTGAAACACCTTTTTCTAATGTTAGTAAATATATTAGAAGAAATAATATGATTAAGGAAATTGAAAATGAATAAATTTGTTTTATATTTATTTGTTTTACCTTTAGTTATTTATACTATGGATAGTGTTAACTTTAATAGTATATTCAAGAAAAATAAGGTTTTTCAAGCTAGAATATTTTATATTTTAGTTATGTTCTCTTTATCATATTTGGTATGTAATTTTTTGTATGATTTTTTAAATATTATTAAGTAGTAAAATACTTAATTTTTCTTTTATTTTTTTTTGTTATGTGGTAAAATACATACATGTGGTGATTTTATGTTTAAAATTGGTAATGTTACTATTAAAAATAATATTGTTTTAGCTCCAATGGCAGGAGTATGTAATAGTGCTTTTAGAAAGATTATTAAAGAAATGGGATGCGGTCTTATCTATGCTGAAATGGTTAGTGATAAGGGACTTGTTTATGATAGTAAGAAAACTAAAGATATGTTATATTTTGAGGAATGTGAGAGACCAATAGTTCAACAAATATTTGGTAGTGATTTAGATACTTTTGTGGAGGCTGCTAAAATGGTTGAAGATATTATGCATCCTGATATTATTGATATTAATATGGGATGTCCCGTACCTAAAGTTGCTATTAAGTCACAAGCAGGAGCTGCTCTTCTTAAGAATCCTGAAAAGATATATGAAATTGTTAGTGCTGTTGTTAAGAGCGTTAATGTTCCTGTTACTGTTAAAATTAGAAGTGGATGGGATAATAATAGTATAAATGCTGTTGAGGTGGCTAAAATAGTAGAAAAGGCTGGAGCATCGGCTATTTGTGTTCATGGTAGAACTAGAAGTCAGGGATATTCTGGAACTGTTAATTTAGATATTATTAAGGCTGTTAAGGAAAGTGTTGATATACCTGTTATTGGTAATGGTGATATTAAGGATATTGAAAGTGCTAAAAGAATGTTTTCTTATACTGGTTGTGATGCTATTATGATTGGTAGAGGGGTATTAGGTAATCCTTGGTTAATTAAAGAACTTGTTACTTATTTTGATAATGGTACTATTATTGATAAACCTAGTTATAAGGAAAAAATTGATATGTGTTTTCATCATATGGATTATTTGATGAAGATTAAACCAGAGAAGGTAGCAGTATTAGAGATGAGAAGTCATATTGCTTGGTATTTGAAGGGAATGAATGGTAGTCAAGAAGTTAAGAATGCTATATTTAGGGCTACTAATAGAGATGATATAGAAAAAATATTAAATAACTATTTGAAAAAACTGGAAAATAGTATATAATATGTGTATAGGTGATTTTTATGAAAGCGGATTTTTTTAAGAGGATATTTGCATATTTAATTGATTACTTTATTATTATGATAGTACTTATGGGAATTACTGCTAGTGTTAATGTTGGTAGTGATCTTACTAAGGAAATTAATGATGTAATGAATGATTATAAAGAGGGAAATATTACTGTGGAGGAATATACTGAAAAGGTAATGCCACTTAATTATGAGCTTACTAAACGGAAACTTCCAGTCAATGTTGCAACCTCTGTTGTATTCATTGGCTATTATATTATTTTTGCTTACTTTAATAAGGGACAAACTTTAGGTAAGAAATTACTTAAAATTAAAGTTGTTAATGATAAGGGAGAGAGACCTAGTATTTGGAATATGGTTATTAGAGGATTATTAATATATGGTATTGTTACAACTTTATATAGTACGATAAGTATAAACTTTTTAGATATGGAAAAGTTTAATTATAGTGTTAGTGTAATATCTGCTATTGAGAGTATGATTATTATCGTTAGTATTCTTATGATGTTGTATAAGAAGGATGGCAGAGGACTTCATGATATTATTGCTAAAACTAATGTGATAAGAGAGGAATGATAAGAATGGAAAGAACTGATCAAGAATTAGTTAGAATTGAAAAAGCAAATAGAATAAGAGAAATGGGAATGGATCCTTTTGGACATAGATTTGATAGGACACATTCATCTGAAGATATTAGAGAGCAATATAGTAAATATGAACACGATGAATTAGAAAATTTAGAAGATAAAGTTACTATTGCAGGTAGAATTATGTTTATTAGAAAGATGGGAAAGGCTTCTTTCTTTAGTATTCAAGATAAGACTGGTAAGATGCAAGTATATATTTCTATTAATGATGTAGGAGAAGAAACGTATAATTTATTTAAGACTGCGGATATTGGAGATATTGTTGGGGTTACTGGTAAGGTTATGAAAACTAAGACTGGGGAACTTACTGTTAAGTGTTTAGAATATACTCATTTAGTTAAGGCACTTAGACCTTTACCTGAAAAATTCCATGGCCTTACTGATATTGAAGAAAGATATAGAAGAAGATATGTTGATTTAATTATGAATGAAGATTCTAAGAAGACAGCTTTTCTTAGACCTAGAATTATTAGATGTATTCAAAATTATATGGATGGATTAGGCTTTGTTGAAGTTGAAACACCAGTACTTACTACTTTACTTACTGGTGCTAGTGCTAGACCTTTCTGTACTCATCATAATGCACAAGATTTAGATATGTATCTTAGAATAGCTTTAGAACTTCCTTTAAAGAGACTTTTAGTAGGTGGAATGGAAGCTGTTTATGAGATTGGTAGAGTATTTAGAAATGAAGGTATGGATACTAGACATAATCCTGAATTTACAGAAATGGAAGCATATCTTGCTTATAGTAATTTAGATGGTATGATGGATATGACTGAGGGTATGTTTCAAACTATTGCTAGGGAAGTTTTTGGTAGAATGACTTTTAATTGGTGTGGTAATGAAATTAACTTAGAGGGTCCATGGAAGAGAATTAGTATGGTTGAAGCTATCAAAGAACAAACTGGTATTGATTTTAAGAAAGATATGAGTGTTGAAGAGGCCCTTAAGTTGGCAGAAGAACATCATATTGAGGTTGAGGAACATGAAAAGAGTTTTGGACATATTGTTAATTTATTCTTTGAAAAATATGTTGAAGAGACTTTAATTCAACCTACATTCTTATATGGTCATCCTATTGAGATTAGTCCACTTACAAAGAAAAATCCTGAAGATCCTAGATTTGTAGATAGATTTGAATTATTTATTGGTGGTAAGGAATTTGCTAATGCATATACTGAACTTAATGATCCTATTGATCAATTAGAAAGATTTGAAAATCAAATTAAAGAAAGAGAACTTGGTAACGATGAGGCTAATGATATTGATATGGACTTTATCGAAGCGTTAGAGTATGGTATGCCTCCTGCTGGTGGTATTGGATATGGTATAGATAGGTTATGTATGTTATTTACTGAATCTGATTCTATTAGAGATGTTATTTTATTTCCTACTATGAAGGAGAGAAAATAGTATAAAACCAATAAAAATAAGGGAAAACTTGAGTTTTTCTCTTTTTTTTATTTACATTTACTTGTTTTGTGATATAATTATTGTTAGAGGAGGTTAATATGAAAAAGCATAGTTTATTTAAAGTTATTTTAATTGTGTTAGGAGCATTACTTGCAGTAGATGGTATTCTTGCTATACTTGGATATTTTGTTCCAGCATTAGAAGGTAAATATACTATGATTGCACTAGGTGATGTTCTTACTAATTTTGTTCAATCATTTTATTATTTCTTTGATACTGTAGTTTATCTATTAGTACTTGGAGCTTTTTATGGTGTTCTTAATGAAGTTCCTGCTTATAAGAAATTAGTTGATAATATTGCTCAAAAAGTAAAGGGACATAGTGAATTATTTATATTTATTGTTACTGCTTTATTTGCAGTGCTTACTTCAGTTACTGGACTTGTTAATGTTCTATTAGTATTTGTACCATTTGTTATAGCTATTATTATGTTACTTGGTTATGACAAATTAGTGGCTATTAGTTCTACTGTTGTATCTATGCTAGTAGGATTTATTGGTGGCATATTTGTTACTTTTAGAGATCCTAATAGTTATTATGGATATAGTGCTACTACTATAGAGAAAATGACTGATATTAGTAATACTTCACTTTTATTACCTAAATTAATTTTATTAGTATTAGGTACTGCATTGCTTATATTCTTTATTAAGAAACATATTAAGAATGTTAATGATAAAAAAGTTAAGTATGAACTAAATGAAAGTAATGAAGTTAGTGTTTCTGAAGTTAAGGGTGACTATAAAAATATTAAAACATGGCCTATTATTGTTATGTTAGCAGTTATATTAGTTATTCTTATTTTAGGATATTTACCTTGGAATACTTTATTTGGTATTGAATGCTTTGATAAGTTTAATGAATGGTTACTTGGAATTAAGATTGGAGAGTTTACTATTTTCTCTAATATTGTTTCTGGTAATATGTATGCATTTGGTAACTGGGCTGGTTTAGGTTCTTATATGTCAATTATCATTACTTTAATTTTATTTACTTTAATTATTAAATTTGTTTATAAAATTAAATTTGATGAAACTGTTCATAATTTTGTTAATGGATCTAAAAAAATGGTTGGTACTGTTTTCTTAGTTATTCTTACTTATGCTATACTAGTTTCTACTTATAACCATAGTTTTATTTCTACTATTATTACTTGGGTTTCTGAGTCTAAATTAGGAATTAATTTGGTTACTGCTAGTATTATTTCTGCAATTGGTAGTTTACTTCATTCTGACTTATATTATACTGTTGCTGGTGTTTATTCACCTTTAATTAGTGCAGTTAGTGATGAGTCTATGTTAGCTACTTATGCTATGACTTTCCAAAGTATTTATGGTATAGTTGGTATTATAGGACCTACAAGTTTTCTTTTAATTGTGGCTCTTAAATACTTAGATGTTCCATATACTTCATGGGTTAAGTATATTTGGAGATTTGTATTAATGCTATTATTAATTGTAATACTTGTATTACTTGTAATGGCTTTGATATAGTTATAATAAAATATCTACTTAGGTAGGTATTTTTTTTGCATTAAAAGTCTATTTTTATTGTTTAAAATTATTAAAATTATTACATTATAATCATAGAATAATTATGAAAGGAGAATATTATGATTGGTAATTTTAATGAAGAGGCACAGACTATTTTGAATAATGCTAAGAAAGAGATGATAGGGCTTGGACATCCTTATATTGGGACTGAACATTTACTTCTTGCTATTCTTAATAGTGATAGTAATATATGTGATAGACTTAGTGAATATGGACTTGAGTATGATAATTTTAAAAGTGAACTGTGTAAGGTTGTAGGTACTACGGATAAAAAGAATGAGGTATTTTTATATACTCCTTTACTTAGAAAGGTTATTCAGAATGCTATTATTGATAGTAAGGAAAATAATGATGGAGAGGTTACTTCAGAACATTTGTTTTTTGCTATGTTAGAAGAGGGAGAAGGTATTGCTATTAGACTTATTATTGGTATGGGTATTGATATTGAAGATATATATGATGATTTTTCTAGTAGCTTGATTAAGAAAAGTAAAAAAAATAAGAAGAAAAAACTTCTTATATATGATCTTGGGGTAGATCTTACTAGTGAGGCTAAAAATAATTTACTTGATCCGGTTATTGGAAGAGATAAAGAAGTTAAAAGAGTTATGGAAATATTATGCAGAAGGACTAAAAATAATCCTATTTTAATAGGAGATGCTGGCGTTGGTAAGACTGCGATTGTGGAAGAGTTGTCTAGGCTTATTGTTAATGATGAGGTTCCTAAGGTATTATGTGATAAGAAAATTATTTCTTTAGATATGGCTACGATGGTAGCAGGTACTAAATATCGTGGTGAATTTGAAGAGAGAATGAAAAAGGTTATTAAAGAGATTGAAGATAATGATGATATTATTTTATTTATTGATGAGATTCATACTTTGGTAGGGGCAGGAGGAGCTGAAGGGGCTATTGATGCTTCTAATATTTTGAAACCGGCTTTAGCGAGGGGAAAAATTAGATGTATAGGGGCTACTACTACTGAGGAATATAAGAAATTTATTGAAAAGGATTCGGCGTTAGAGAGAAGATTTCAAAAGATATTTGTTAATGAGCCTAGTATAGGGGAAACTAAAAATATATTAATGAAGATTAAGAATATTTATGAGAGATATCATAATGTTATTATTGATAATGATATGATTGATTATATTATTAATTTGTCAGAGAAATATATTTTTGATAG
>CAKPIH010000013.1 GCA_934162325.1 uncultured Bacilli bacterium | reverse complement strand
TATAATTTTATCATATCAATAAATAGAAATCAATAAATACAGAAAAATTGGACAAAAAAAGATTATAATTAATAAAATAATTCACAAAAGAACAGTCTTTATTTTTTTAACACTAATTTCATAATTATTTAAACCTATTAGATTCTTAATTATGTATTTATTCTCTAAAAAAATTATTCATAACATAGACCTAGGCTATGTTATGCCTATGAAAACCCCAGATTTCATAGGATAAAGAAAAAAACTAATATTAACTATTAGTCTTTTCAAATTGAGAATTATATAAATTAGCATAAAACCCATTCTTCTTCATTAACTCATTATGATTACCTTGTTCAATAATATTACCATCTTTCATAACAAGTATCAAATCAGCATTCTTAATCGTAGATAACCTATGAGCAATAATAAACGAAGTCTTATTCTCCATAAGTTTATCCATAGCCTTTTGAACCAACTCTTCAGTTCTCGTATCAACATTACTAGTAGCCTCATCAAGTATTAAGAAAGGACTATCACTAATCATACCTCTAGCAATAGTAAGAAGTTGTCTCTGACCAGAAGATACCGAATCATTATCAGATATAATACTATCATAACCATTAGGTAAAGTCTTAATAAAATGATCTACTCCTACTACTTTACATACATCTTCTACTTTTTTATTACTAACATTTTTCTGATTATAAATAATATTCTCTTTAACAGTACCATTAAATAACCAAGTATCCTGAAGAACCATCGTAAATAAACTATGAATATTATCTCTCTTAAGTTCCTTAATAGAAGTACCATCTATCAAAATATCGCCATCATTAATATCATAAAACTTCATAAGCAAATTAACCATCGTCGTTTTACCAGCCCCAGTAGGACCAACAATAGCAATCTTTTCTCCCGCCTTAACCTTAGCAGTAAAGTCATTAATAATAATCTTATCCCTATCATAACCAAACTTAACATTCTTAAATTCAATATTACCCTTAACCTTATGTTTATCTAATTTCTTAGTAATACCTTCTTCACTATCCATTTCCTCTTCTTCAAGTAAACCAAATACTCTCTCACTAGCAGCAGCAGTACTTTGCATTGAAGTCATAGCTTGAGCAATTTGCGATAAAGGATTAGTAAATAATCTAACATACATAATAAAAGCCACTATCACACCAAAAGATATCACACTCTTACTAACAAGTAAAGCTCCTACTATACATACAGCAACATAACTAAAGTTACCAATAAATCCCATTATCGGTTGCATAAGTCCAGATAAAAATTGACTTTTTCTATTACAATCATATAACTTATCATTTAACTTATCAAATTCATTAATAGTCTCATCTTTAGCATTACAGCTTCTAACAACATTAAGACCACTATAAACTTCTTCAATATAACCATTTAGTTTACCAAGTTCCTTCTGTCTAGCAGTAAAATACTTCTGTGACTTATTAAGAATAATAAACATAAGTACAAAACCAACCAAACTAGACACAATAGCAGTAATAGCCATAATATAATTAGTAACAAACATCATAATAATAGAACCAATAAATAAAGTAATTGAAGATACTAAAGTAGATAAACTATTATTTAAAGATTGAGCTATCGTATCAACATCATTAGTAACTCTAGATAAAATATCACCAGATAAATTATGATCAAAGAATTTAAGAGGTAATTTATTTATCTTCTCAGATATACTACTTCTAAGCTTTTTAGCATATCCATTAGCTACTTTAATCATAGATAAACCCTCAACATAACTAAATATAGCACTAATAATATATAAACAAGCAAGTAATATAGCAATACTCTTAATCTTATCCATATCCATCTTAGGTCCAATAACCTTCTGAACATTAATAGGAAGATTCTCCATAACCTTATACATCTCATTAACTGAAGAACTATCACTACCAGCCATCAAAGTAATAAACTCTACTTTATCATCAGCACTAATCTTTATACCATCAATCTCAGTATCAGGAAATAAAGCCTTCTTCATACTATCAGGAAAACTACTAACACCATTAAATTTCTTATTATCAACATCGATATCACTAAAAGCTCTAATCGTCGTAATCTTATCCTCTTTACTAATATAAATATCATTATAAGTACTATCACTAATAATAATATCAAGAACACTATCAGGTAATTCACTAAAATACTTAAGTATCGATTCCTCATCACTACTAATACTTTTTAAAGTATCATTAAATTTAATCTTATCATCACTACTAATACCAGAAGAATTAACCCTATATATCATCTTTTCATCTAAATTAATACCTAAAATATTCCCAATATCACTAATATTCTTAGTAAGATCCTCTTCTAACTCTTTCATATTAGAAGTATTAATCGTAATACCCTTAGTAATCTCATCAGTCAAATCAGATAACTTATTCGGAGCAATAAGTGAAAGAATAGAAGATAAAGCCGCTAATACAAGAGCAATAAATATAAGTACCTTAAAACCACTAAGACTCTTCATAAGTTTCTTAATAGAACCCATAAAATCCTTTGGCTTTTCATTTACTCTCATCGGTCCATGACCTCTAGAATGACTATTTCTCTCTTTTTCATTACTAGACATTTTCAAGTTCCTCCTTTGATACCTGTGATAAAGCAATCTCTTTATATACTTTACACTTCTTCATTAATTCCTTATGTGTACCAATACCAACACATTTACCATTATCTAAAACAACAATCTTATCAGCATTAAGTATCGTACCAATTCTTTGAGCCACTATCATAACCGTAGCATCTTTAGTATATTTCTTAAGTTCACTTCTTAAAGTACTATCAGTCTTATAATCAAGTGCACTAAAAGAATCATCAAAAATATATATTTCTGGATCCCTAGCAATCGTTCTCGCTATTGATAATCTCTGCTTTTGACCACCACTAACATTAGTACCACCTTGAGCAATATGTGCTTTCTCTTTATCATCTAATTTAGATACAAATTCTTCAGCTTGTGATACCCTAATAGCGTCTTTTACTCTCTCTTTAGAAGGTTTACCATGTCTATTCTTACCAAAAGTAATATTCGATAAAACACTTCCCGAAAACATAACAGCCTTCTGTGGTACATAACCTACTATATTATTCAAATACTCAAAATTATAATCTTTAACATTAATACCATCTACTAGTATCTCCCCACTAGTAGCATCATAAAATCTAGGTATCAAATTAATTAAAGTAGATTTACCACTACCAGTAGAACCAATAAATGCTATAGTTTCTCCCTTATTAACCTTAAATGATATATCTTCGAGTACATATTCATCAGCATCAGGATACTTAAAAGAAACATTTCTAAATTCAACAGTACCCTTAATATCACTATTATTCTCAGTAACAGTTCCTTCCTTAACACTAATAGGAGTATCAAGTACCTCATTAATTCTCTTAGCGGATACACTAGCTCTAGGTAACATCATAAATATCATAGCAAGCATTAAAAAAGACATAATAACCTGCATAGCATAAGAAGAAAAAACAATCATATTACCAAACAAAACAATCTTATCCCCCATACCAGCATCATTAATAAGAATAGCCCCTATAAAATAAATACCAAGTGTTAAAAAATACATAACCAAATACATAATAGGACTCAAATAATTAAATGCAGTCTGATTAAAAATCTGCTGCTTAGTAAGCTTATTATTAATATCTTCAAACTTATCTTCTTGATATTCTTCAGCATTAAATGCCCTAACAACTCTAATACCAGTTAAATTCTCTCTCGTAACCATATTAACCTTATCAAGAAGTTCTTGTACTATCTTAAACTTAGGCATAACAATAATCATAATAATACCAATAGTAATAAGAAGTACAAGTACCGCTACTCCCGTTAAAATACTCCACTCAATACTCTTATTAACAATCTTAGTAACAGCCCATACCGCTGTAATAGGAGCCTTAATCATTAAAGTAAGTCCCATCGCAATAAGAAATTCAATCTGTGTAATATCATTAGTAGTTCTAGTAATCAAACTACTAGGAGAAAATTTCTTTATCTCATAAGTACTAATATCTTCAACCTTTCTAAATAACTTACCTCTAGTACGATAAGAAAAAGAAGCAGATATACTAGAAGTAAAATACCCCACTATAAAAGCCGATACCAAACTACCAAAAGCACATAGTAACATATATCCCCCTTCTCTTAAAATATCACTCATCGCAGCCCCCTTAGTTTGAACAAGCTGAGTAATATTGGACATATAATCCGGCATCTTAAGTTCTAACCATACCTGAAATACAATCAAAGTAGCAGATATAAATACATATAACCAATCCTTTTTATTTAAACTCTTTAATAACTTTAACATACATACCTCCATCTAATATTTTATGTTATTTCTTACAAATATTACGCTATAAATTATAACATTTACCTATTTTAATGTCAATTACATAACATAATTTCCCATAAACAAAAGAAGAATAGTTATACTACCCTTCCATAAACATTAAGTCCCTCTACTTTTTCAATCATAACATTAACTATACTATTATTCTCTACCTTATCATTAATAATAACTGGTATAAAATTAGAAGTATGTACTACTACCAAACCATTATCATGTATTTCAACTACCCCATCATATACCTTACCAATCTTACTATTATAAAACTTATTCTCATATTCATTAGATAAAGCAAGTACTTTATGAACTCTTCTTTTCTTAGTAGTACCATCAATATGACCATCCATTTTATCCGCTATTGTACCTTTTCTTCTAGAATACGGAAAAGTATGTATCTTAGTAAAACCAATCTTTCTTAGAGTATTCATAGTATCATTAAAATCATCATCACTCTCTTTAGGAAAGCCCACTATTAAATCAGTAGTAAGAGAAATATCATCAATATCTCTAAGACTATCTACCATACTTAAAAATTCACTAACATTATATCTTCTATTCATTAATTTTAATATCTTATCACTACCAGATTGAAGAGGTATATGTAAATGTTTAGCCATAACTTTATTATCTCTTAATAAATTTCTAATACCAGGAGTAATCTCATTAATCTCAATTGAAGATAATCTAATTCTATAAATATTAGGAATCATAACTAATTCATTAAGTAATTCTTCCAAACTACTATTAATATCCATACCATACTTGCCAGTATGAATACCAGTAAGAACAATCTCTTTATATCCCTCATTAACTAATTTAGTAACCTCTCTAATAACATCATCTTTATTCTTACTTCTAACTCTACCCCTAGTATAAGGAATAATACAATAAGAACAAAAAGCATTACAACCATCTTGAATCTTAACAAAAGCCCTAGTATGACTATCAAAACTACTAATCTCCATCTTCTCAAAATCCACTTTACTAAGATCATAAATAATCTTCTTCTTCTCTTTAGTCTCAATATAATCTTCAATTATCTCTACTATTCTTGATTTATCTTTATTACCAAGAACAATATCAACATCAATATCATCAGCATTAACCTGACTGTAGCAACCCATAACCACTATAATCGCAGAAGGATTATTCTTCTTAGCCCTATTTATCATCTTTCTAGATTTCTTATCGCTCTCATTAGTAACACTACAAGTATTAATAATATAAATATCAGCCTTATCTTCAAAATCCACTATCTCATAATTATTATTCTTTAATATATTAGTAACAAGTTCACTTTCATATATATTAACTTTACATCCTAATGAACATATACCTACCTTCATACTTCTTCCTTCTTTCTTCCATAGTATTTTATCATATTTTAAATATAAAATAAACAATTTGTTGTAGATTTTTAGTAATAACTACAAATAACAAAGATAACTAAAAAGTACTAAATCACATTAGTACTTTTTCTCATAATATTTTTATAGCCATACCTACTTATTAAAAAGTTCACTATGGCTTCCTGTCTCAGCAAGAATTAATATTAATTTATCATTATTACATTTATATACCAATAGCCAATCAGGTTCAATATGACATTCTCTACATTCTTTAAATCTTTTATTATTTATTAGTTGATGATCTTTATATTTATATTCTAATTGCATACCATTTGCCAGTTTTTCTACAACACTTATAATTTTTTCTATATCTTTTCCTTGTTTTACAATTTTTCTTAATTGCTTATCAAATTTTTTAGTTGATAAAACTTCAAACTTACTATCAATATCACTTATCTTCATTTATAATATCTTCAAACATCTTTCTGACATTGTGATATGACTTTGTTTTTATTTTTCCATTTTCAATGTCTTCTACTTCTTTAAGTGCCTCTAATAACTCATCACTAGGTTTTGGATTTTTAACTGTAAACGGTAACCCATCAGTATAAATTAATTGTTTTATTGCCATATTTACAAATGTACTCATATTTAATCCTAAGTTTTTTAAAATTCCATTTGCCAATTCTTTATCATACGTATCAACTTGTACACTTATTGCACTAGTTAATTGTTCCATTTATAATCACCTCTTTTTCTATATAAATTATACTACAAAAAATAATATTTTGTCAATATATATTATTATAATAACAATATACAATATTATTATATGCAATAATCATATTGTATATGTGTTAAAAAGATACCATGTTGGTATCTTTTCTCCAATAATTATCTTTTAACAAAATACTCATCATACCACTTAAGAAAACTATATACTGCCCATATCTTTCTATAATTATCTTTCTCTCTATTCTTATGTTCATCTAATATTTTAATTAAATAATCATTATTAAATAATTCTTTAGAGATATCAGTATTAAAAGTATTTTTAATCTCTTTATAGAAGTCATCTTCTCTTATCCATTCCCTAATAGGAACAGGAAAACCAAGTTTCTTCTTTTTCCAAGCATCATTAGGTATTACCTTTTTAGCGGCATTTCTAAGAGCCACTTTTGTAGTACCATCATTTACCTTATAATTCTTAGGTAACATTCTAGCAATGTCAAATACTTTCATATCAGTAAATGGTACTCTAGATTCAATAGAATGAGCCATAGTCATTTTATCCACTATTGTAAGAATATTATTACTAAGCCAATATCTAATATCAACCGCTAACATCTTATCTAGTTTATTATAATCTTTATATTCATCATAAACATCTTTAACAATATCCTTATTCTTAATATAATCATCTATCTTTAATACATCTTTAAGCTCATCATCATAATAAGTTCTATTAATACTAACATAAGATTCCTCTAGTGGTAATCCTCTTCTTATAATATATCTAGTAATCTTATTCTTAGGAAGAATCTTACAAATACTAGCCATACTCTTTCTAATAAAGAAAGGAAGTTTAGTATAAAAATTATCATCATAACTATTATATCCCCCAAAGAATTCGTCAGCACCTTCACCCGATAAAACAACCTTTACATCCCTGCTTGCAAGTCTAGATAAAAAGTATACAGCAATAGCACATCCATCCGCAGTAGGTTCATCCATATGATAATATACTTCACTTAAAGCATTCATATATTCTTCTTTACTAATCTTTTCACTAATATTCTTAATATTAAGTTTATCAGTTAAATCTTTAGCATAATCAATTTCACTATACTTAGCCAAATCAAAACCAATAGTATAAGTCTTATCCGGTTTAGCAAGACTAACTAAATAAGAAGAATCAACACCACTAGATAAAAAAGAACCAACTTCAACATCGCTAATTAAGTGATGTTCGGTAGAATCTTTCATAGCCTTACCTATTTCATCTACTACTTCATCAAAACTCTTATCAGTATTACCAAACTCTACTTTAAAATATCTATCTATTTTAATCTTTCTCTTCTTTACATCTATTGTCATAGAGTGTCCACTAGGAAGTCTATATACCCCTTTAAAAAAAGTCTCATCAGTAGGAGTAAAACTAAATGTCAAATAAGCTCCTAATAACTCTTTATTAAGTACTTTCTTAAATTTAGGATAAGCAAGAAAACTCTTAATCTCTGAACCAAATAATATCGTATCACAATCATGATAATAATATAAAGGTTTAATACCAAACTGATCTCTTGATATAAATATCTCTCCCTTATTCTTATCATAAATAGCATAAGCAAACATACCTCTTAATTTCTTAGGTAAATCATGCCCCCATTTCTCATAACCATGTAATACTACTTCAGTATCAGATTCAGTTTCAAACTTATACTCAGTAAGTTCTTCTTTTAATTCTTTATAATTATATACTTCACCATTATACATAATAAGAATACTTTTATCTTCATTATATATAGGTTGATTACCTCCTGCTAAATCTATAATAGATAATCTTCTTTGTCCTAAAGCAACATCACCCTCTACAAATATACCTTCAGCATCAGGTCCTCTATGAAGTATCTTTTCATTCATACTTTTAATTAATTTATCTTTATTCTTATCTTTACTTATAATTCCATTAATTCCACACATATAAATACCTCACTTATACTTAGTATACCACAAAAGAAAAAAAGTAAAAATATTTTTACTAATTATTTACTCTTTCTTTACAAAATCTTTTAACTATTTAGTTTCTATTTCATTTATATATTGATAATGTAAGTTATTTTGGGATGTGATTACTGTTTTACCTAAATTTTTTTCCAAATCATCTCTTGCCACTTTAGCAGTATGTCCACCCATTTTAGCTATTTTTTTATTTTGTTCTAATCCAGATGGTTTATACTCTTTAGTTAATTCACGAGTGGCTACTTCTCCAAGATTGGTAAGCGCTACTTCTATATCGGTCATATTATCTCTTAGTGATTCTTTTCTAATGTTTTTATATGCTTTATATTCACTTGCTTTCATACCAGATATTTCTTGATATATTTCGTTAGTAAGGATTCCATATTCGTAGTCCTTGGTTATACCACTTTCTTTCCAGATATCTGTTAATTTATTTCTACTTAGTATTCCTTTTAATCTTTCTTCTATCCATTTGTCCGAATATCCTCTTTTACGATAATAATTTACTGCTCTATTAATTGCTATCTCTGGATCAAATATTTCATCTATTCTATCACTTCCTAAATTAGCAAGCCATAGTTTAAATGGTTCTGCTTTAGGACTGGGAACTGACTCAATAAGTCTAAATATCCCTTTGGTATCTAATGTATCTGTATTATAATATTTACCATCTTTTGATTTCATTTTCAGTTGGTTAGTATTACTAACCAACTCACTTCCTTCATTATGTAATTTACCTTTTAACCATTTCCAATAATTTCTTGATTTTTGATAATCACTATTTGTTAATGCTGCGATTACATCTACAACACTATAATAGTATTCTTCTTCTTCACTATTCCAAATACTTCTTATTTCATTATTTTCAAATAAATTGGTTATTGTTTGTAATTTTGTTTTTTCCATAGTTAATACCTCCCAAAAAATTTAATTTTTTTACACTTTTTTAAGCATAAAAACTATATCATATTTATTCTAACTTTTCAAGAGGTTTAATGTTATTTTTTTATATATTATTCTTATTAAATCTTTCTTTATAAGAACAATGTTTACATATATCTAAATATACTTTATTATCATTAAATTCCTTAATAGTATTTTTAAACTTATCACTACTTATAATATCTTCCATACTATCAGCAAAGATATTACCTAGATTACTTTCTCCTTCACTATCTAAGCAGCAAATACTAACTACTCCATTTGATAATATAGCTATTTGACTTTTACCACCTAAACAAGTACCCTCTTCTTTATAATAACTACTACTAGTACTAGGCCAATCAAATTTACTATCTAAACTTAAATATACCTTATTATCTAACTTCATTTTATCATATAATTCATTTACTTTATATTTAAGTTTAATCATATCTAAATATTTATTATTTAAAGTATCTAAACTCTTATCTAATGTCCAAAATCTATAACTAATATAAGGATATTCTAAATTATCTACTACTTCAAATATATCTTCTAAATAATTATCTTTATTATTCTCACTATGTAGTGATATATTTATTTGATATATATTATCATACTTACTTAGTATATCTAATCTATTTTTAAGAAATACCCCATTAGTAGTAATACATACCTTTTTATTATATTTCTTACATATACTTAGTATATCATCTAAATAATGATGACTAAGAGGTTCTCCCTTAACATGTAAATAAATATAATCAGTATACTTATTAATCTTACTCATAACTAATTCAAATTCATCTATACTCATTTCTTTTTTATTCCTTTTACTATTACTACAAAAAGAACACTTTAAATTACAAATATTAGTTATTTCTATATATATTCTTTTAAATTTCATACTATTACCCCTTTAACTACTTAGTATTATATAATATTTATTATCTTAAATCAATACTAACTATTTATTTACCTTTCATGAAAATCCAAGGTATTTTCATGTCCAATCTAGCCTAATTCTTAGTCTATATTGGAGTCTCATTAGACCTATCATATTTACAGTTAAAACCAAAAGAAAAGAACCATGTCAATTAAGTATTAACCCCAAATATAATAGATATGGTTGATATTTCTTTTTAGATTATAAGCTAAAAAGAACACTCTAAGACTATTTAGACTTAGAGTGTATAGAATAATATTTACATATATCTTTTAATTTACAATCATCACATAGAGGATTAATACTCTTACACTTATATCTACCAAAAAACACAAGTTGATGATGAATCTTACTAAGACTATCTTTAGGAAATAAATAATTAAGTTTATTCTCTACTTCAAGTACATCATCATCTTCATCTGCTAAATCAAGTCTCTTACTAACCCTATTAACATGAGTATCCACCGCTACTAAAGGTTCATTATATATAACAGATAAAAAAACATTAATAGTCTTTCTCCCTACACCAGGTAAACTACTTAAATATTCCCTATCATTAGGAATAACCTTAATATTATCACTAATCAATCTATTAGCAATCTCTTTAATAAATATAGCCTTCTTCTTATAAGTACCAATAGGTCTAATAATACTCTCAATATCTTTAATATCAGCTTTACTAAGTTTCTCTAAAGAATCATACTTCCCAAACAAAACCCTATTAACCATATTAACTCTCTTATCAGTAGTCTGTGCACTCATAACAATAGCCAGTAATAACTCATAATCTTTATTATACTCTAACTCACACTTAGGATTAGGAAATAAATAATCTAAGTAATCAATTATCTTATTAATCATCATTTAACCAATCATAGTAGAAGACTTCTCTATCTTCTTTCTTACTTTCTCTCATCTTTTCTTTAGCAGCCATAACATCTCTCTTAGTCTTATAACCTTTCTTTCTCCAAGTATAAAGAACAGTCTCAATATATCTAAGACTATTAGCCCCATTATATATAGCCTCTTTTAAAGCCTCCATAATAAGTTCATGAGAAAAATTATCCTCTATCCAACCATTAATAACCTGACATTCCATAGGAGATATAGTCCTACCAAACTCACTTTCAAATACAGAATAAATATCACTATTATCCAAAGTCTTCTCTTCATCTTTCTTATCAATAACTAAAGACATAATCTTACTATATAACAAATCTAAAGATATATATTCAGCACTCTTACCATCACTATTCTTCTCAACAATAATAGATATAATCTTCTTCTCACTAAGATTATTAAGTAACTCCATAACCTTATACTTATCCATACCAAGAGATTCTCCTATTGAACTAGGATCATATATAACCTTATCTCCCTCATCAATAACAAATATAAGTATAATAAGTTCTTCAGCAGTAATACCAAGTCTTAAATAATAATTAAATAAATATCTTGGTAATACAATAGGTTTCATCCTAAGTATCTTCTCTAACCCTTCCATTATATACCTCCTACATCTATATCAAATACCTCTTCTAAAGTACTAACATCATAATATTTATAAGTAAGTTTATCCTTATCTCTTACCTTATCTTCGTAGTAGATATTACTTCTTCTATAAACAATATCTAACTTACTATCAGATAATTCACTAATATCTCTACTATATACTTTATCATAATTTAAATCAAATACATAAACATATTTATCATCTTTAACTATATAATAATTATTACTCTTATTATAATAACTAATATTCTTAAGTACAGTATTACTATATATATCATTTAATATACCCCTCTTATATTTATTATTTCTACTTACCGGAATAATAAATATACTAAGTATAAAAATAATTATAACTATAATAACAATAATATAACAAATAATATTCTTCTTCTTTCTTTTCATTAATTCCCTCACTATAACTGTTCTTATTATACTATGAAATTAACTTTTTGTGAATAGTTTTTCCTCTTCTTTTATATGATGTTACAGTATAATCATCTCCCTCAAAAGTAATTGTAGTATAACAATCATTATCTATAGTATAAGAATCAATCCATACTCTAGCTAACATATACATAAACTTATAATTAAACTTAGTATAACTATCATATAAAAGTACCATATTATCATTTAATTCTATATAAAAATCTTTATTTATATCATATAAATATATAAAATTACAATCCCTATAATCACTATCCTTATACCTATCCATATAAATACATAACCTCTTATTATTCATAATAATCTCTATCTTATCATCCCTTCTATAAATAATATCATTATTACAAAAATACCTAGTCTTATTAATATCAATAACATAATCATAATAAATATCATCTATATCATTTAATATTACCTTATAAAAAATATCATTCTTATTAATAAGTAATATAGTCCCAGTATCATTTTTAATAAATCTAATAGAATTATCTTCTAAGAAATTATAATCTTCTCTATTATCCTTATAACTACAAGAACATATAAATAAACACATTATTAAAAGTATATATTTCATACTAAGTAATATGCAAATAAAAAGAAAAAAGACATAAGTCTTATTTCATATAATTATCTATAATATATTTCTTAATATCATCATAAGTATTAGCAAGTTTATTATATAATATCTTTTTCTCAATATCATCCATAATATCTTTAATATATTTACCAGGTTCTTTTCCTAATATTTTACTAATATCATTACCATGAATAACAATATCTCTTCTAGTAAATATTGGTAATTCGCTCTGCATCTTATTTAAATTTCTCTTTGATAACCCCTTAATATCAGCATATACAGTACATAAATATAAACCATATTTATATAATAAATAATTATCAATTTCATCATACTTAAGTAACTCTCTAAGACAAAGAATCTGATCTTTCTCAACTTTAGTAAAAGGATAAATATCCTCTACTTCTAACTGACACCATATACCAATTAAATCAGTACATAGTATAATATTACTAAGATTATTAATACCAAGTACATTAGTAAGATTAAGATCAAGTATTAACTTTCTACCCCTATCTTTATTCTTAGAAGAAAATATCTTATCTAATTCCTCTTTCTTTCTCTCCATAGATAATTTCTTTAATAAATATCCATACTTTCCTAAGTAGTAGTAGGTCTTCTTCTCAATATCAAACCCTAGAATAGTAGCAAATCTAATACATCTAAGTATTCTAAGAGAATCTTCTTTAATCTTATATCTAGGATTACCTACTGTTCTAAGTATTCTATTATCTAAGTCACTTCTTACTCCTAGTACATCAAGAACTTCACCCTTATCATTAATACATAAAGTATTAATCGTAAAGTCTCTTCTAAGTAAATCTTTCTTTATATCCCTAATATACTTAATCTTAATAGGTCTTCGATTAGACTCATACTTAATCTCTTTTCTAAAAGTAGTAACATCGAACTTATATCCCTTATAAGTAATAACAACACTACCATATTGCATATCAGATATCTTAACATCCTCAAATATATCTAGTATCTCTTTAGGAGTAGCACTAGTACATATATCAATATCATTACTCTTTCTTCCAAGTAATACATCCCTAGTATAACCTCCTACTATATAAGCAGCATATCCATTATCATTTAATATTCTAAGTAATTCTCTTGCTTTATCTTCCATAATACCTCTCTATACATATTATACCAAATGAACAAATAAGCAAATAAATTTGCTTTACATCACTTCACAGTGATGTGATTTCTGTTTCATAGACTCTGTAACCAGACTTCTCCGCAGACTTAAAATCCGATGGTCGCCACCGTACTTATTTCTTAATTATTAAGAAATCTTGTTCTTTCTTTATATTTTAACATAATTTTTCATATATAACTTTAAACCTTCAAACATAATATTTATACTTGCATTTAAATCTCTATCTATTTCTTGATTGCATTTAAGACATTTATATTCTCTTCTTGTTAAATCTTTATATTTTTTATCTTGATTATCACACCTACTACATATTTGACTAGATGGATAATAGGTATTTATTTGATAAAACTCTTTACCTTTGTATTTTGACTTATATTGTAGTTGTCTTACTATTTCACTAAATGTAGCATCATTTATTTTACTAGATAGTTTATTATCTTTACCTTTAATAATCATTTCTTTAGTTTTTAATTTTTCACAAGTAATAATATCATATTCGTTAGTTATATCTTTAGTTATTTTATGTATATAAAACTTTCTAGCATTAGCTAGTTTGCTACGAAGTATTGCTAGTTCTTTTTTACATTTGTAGTAATTCTTACTACCTTTTTCTTTTCTTGATAATTCTCTTTGTTTTCTTTTTATTCTTTTGGCATATTTATCTATATATTTATTATTATCGTAAGTTGTTCCATCTGATAAGGTTAATAGTTTCTTTATACCTAGATCTATTCCTACGATAGTTCTAGGCTTTATTACTGGTACTTTGTCATACATCTCATATAAAACTGATACATAATACTTACCATTTGGTTCTCTTGATATAGTAGCACTTTTTATTTTGCCATTAATATTATCTATATTTCTATATCCTCTAATCTTTACCCATTTTAATTTAGGTAATTTTATTTGTCTATTAGTTAAATCTAATTCTATATTACAATATTCTTTATCTTTATATTTATTATATACAGCAGTAGTATTATAACTATTTCTATTATATTTACTTTTAAACTTAGGATATCCACCAGTTTTATTAAATAGTTTTTGATAGGCATCATCTAAATTAAATAAAGACTTTCTTATTACTATACTATCTATTTCTTGTAAAAATACTGCATCGTATTTTAAAGTACTAGTATAATCTTTTATATTAGTATAAGCACTTACATATCCATTATTTTTCATTTTATCTAAATAATGATTATATACATATCTACTACTTCCAAAAGTTTTATTTATTAATTCTAATTGCTTATTATTAGGATATAATCTAAACTTATATGCTCTAAACATTAACCTCACCACCTTACATATAAATGATATCATACTCTTAAAATGCTGTCAATGTATTTTAGCACAATTGTTTGCTTATTTTTGCATATTTTTGTGAAAAATACTTTTAAATTTGTTAATAAAATATTATAATTATATCAAGAAAGTGATTATAGAAAGAGTCATAAATGATATTGAAAAGATAGTAAATAATTTATATACGTTACAAGAAAGACTTGTGCTTTCATAACTACTTGTAAATATTTTAAAAAGTGAGACAGCCGTCCCACTTTTAGTTGTATAACAAAATAATATTAGTTAAGTCTTGGGGTTCCTATTATACAAAGAAAAAATGCAAAGTAACATATAGTTACTTTACACTTTTATTATTTATATTCCTCTACTTGCTTAATAATCATATCAATAAATTCATCTCTTTCTATAGTAGTACTATTCTCTTTACCAAACATACGATAAGTAATAGTATTATTATCTCTCTCATTATTACCAAGAACTAAAGTATATGGAATCTTCTTAGTTTGAGATTCTCTAATCTTATATCCCATCTTCTCATCTCTAGCATCAAGTTCTACTCTAAAGCCTTTACTTCTAAGTTCATCAACTACTTTGTTAGCATACTCTAAATGATATTCATTATTTACTGGAATAACATTAATTTGTACTGGACTAAGCCATAAAGGAAGTGCTCCCTTAGTTTCTTCAAGAATAAAAGCTGTAAATCTATCAAATGTACCAAATATAGCTCTATGAAGTACTACAGGTACTTGTTTCTCACCATTAGAATCAATATAAGATAAATTAAATCTTCTAGGAAGTAAGAAGTCAAGTTGACAAGTAGACAAAGTAATCTCTGGTCCAACAGCAGGTTTAACTTCAACATCTAACTTAGGTCCGTAGAAGGCAGCCTCACCAATAGCTTCAGTATATTCTGCTCCTATCTCATTTAATACTTCTCTAAGTTCATTCTCAGCCTTATTCCACATCTCATCATCATCAAAGTATTTATGTTTATCTTCAGGATCTCTAAGAGATAATCTAAACTTATAATTATCAAGTCCAAAGTCTTTATATACATCTAGTATAAGACTAACTACTTCTTTAAATTGATCTTTAATTTGATCAGGTCTAACAAATAGATGAGCATCATTTTGACACATACATCTAACTCTCTCTAAACCTTTAACAGCACCACTAGCTTCATATCTAAAGTCAGTAGCAAACTCTCCAATCTTAATAGGAAGTTCACGATAAGAGTGAATCTCATTACCATAAATTAACATATGATGTGGACAATTCATAGGTCTTAATACAAACTCTTCATCATCAACTTTCATAGAAGGGAACATATTTTCTTTATAATGATCCCAGTGTCCTGAAGTCTTATATAAATCAACAGTTCCAACACATGGAGTATATACATGAGAGTACCCTAGTTTTTGTTCCTTAGCATAAATATAATTCTCCAAGTTCTTTCTAACAATTGCTCCATTAGGAAGCCATAAAGGCATACCCTTACCAACTAAATCATGAGACATAAAGATATCTAAATCTTTACCAATCTTACGATGATCTCTCTCTTTTCTCTCTTGTAATTCAGTTAAGTAACTATTTAAATCTTCTTCATTTCTAAAACATACTCCATATATTCTCTGAAGCATCTTATTATTAGAATCAGCCTTCCAATAAGCACCACTAACCTTTACCAATTTAAAATATTTAAGTTCTTTAGTAGTATCAACATGAGGTCCTCTACAAAGGTCTGTAAAGTCTCCTTGTGTATAACAAGATATAACTTGTTCATTTTCATCCATTCTACTAATTAAATCAATTTTATATGGATCATCATGAAACATTTCTAAAGCTTCATCTTTACTAATTTCATGTCTAACTATTCTTTTACCATCTTTAGATAACTTCTTCATTTCTTTTTCTATTTTAGGTAAATCTTCTTCTTTAATAACATCATCACCTAAATCAATGTCGTAATAGAACCCCTCTTCAATTACTGGTCCTACCCAAAATTTAGCATTAGGATATAAATGCTTAACAGCTTGTGCAAGTAAATGTGCACATGAGTGATTTAACTTACTTAAATCTTCATTTTCTTTAATATTTATCATTTCTTCTATCTCTCCTTCTATTTTCACTTTTAATTTGTTTTCTTTTTATTTTTTCTTTTTCTCTTTTACATATTTTTTTATATTCTCTATAATATGTATTATCAGTAGTAGTTTGACCTGTTACTATTCCATCTATTATTCTAATACCATTATCACTATAACCTACTAGTGTATTTCTTAATATAATTAAATCACTTAAATTAAGATTAGATATATCTAGTTGCCAAGTCTCATACTTATTTTTTCTCCATACCGTTACTGGTATAAATTTATTTTTCATAACCAAACCCTCCTTTTTATGAAAAAAAGACCTCTAAAAGGAGAGAATACATATCTCGGTACCATCCTTCTTTGGTCTTAATTTAGATAACGGCTCCTAACCGGTAATCTCTTTCGAGTACGCTATAAAGGTAGTAATTATATATCTTTATTATTAGTTTCCACCAAACACTAACTCTCTATAAATAAAATATATATAATCTTGTCCTTCTCATTGCTTTCAAATATAAATATATTATATTCTTATTTTTTATCTTTGTCAATTACTTTTTATCTATTTTCCACTTCAGCCTGTAGTCTTCCGTGGTATGATAAAGCCTTAAGTCTTCATCATAAACATTTATTTATCTTATTCATTAAATCATCTTTATCAATAGGCTTTATAATATAATCACTAAAACCACTATCTTTATAAATATCATCATATATAATATTACTATTCTTAGTAAGAAGTATAACCTTAGTATCAAATCCTTTTATTTTATTAAGTTTATTCATAACACTAATACCATTCATATAAGGCATATCTTCATCTAATAATATTAAATCATACTTATCTCCTTTTCTAATTCTATCTAGGGCTTCTTTACCTAAATTAGAACTATCATATAGTATATTATGTTTATCTAATATCTTACTAATTAATTTAATACTAGAATTATTATCATCTATAATTAATATCTTTTTATTATTAACATAATTATCATAATTATCTTTATTATTATTAGTATATATCTTTTGATCTAATATAATAGTAACAATAGTACCTTTATTATATTCACTACTTATAAGTAAATTGCCACCCATTATATTAATAGTCTTTCTAGCTCCATATAAACTATTTTGATCTTTAGTATTTTTATTTAAACACTTATCTAAGTCTTCAGCTTTTATCCCAATACCAGAATCTTCTATCTTTATAATTAATCTAACTATATCTTTTTTAAATATAGCATTAACAGATAACTCTACATATCCTTTATCAGTATATTTATAAGAATTACCTATAATAGTATTTAATACATTCTTTAAATTAATACTATCTCCATATAAAGTATTAGGAAGATTACTATCTATATTAAATCTAAAACTAATATCTTTATCTTCAAATAACTCTTTATTTTTACTTATAACTTCTTTAAGTAATAACTTAATATTATATTTATTCTTAACAGTCTTAACATTAATATCATCAATTACATCAATATTATATATATTATTAGCCATACTATATAACTTGTTATTAGAAGATATTATCTCTCTAGCAAAGAATCTATTTTCTTCTAAATTATTACTATTTAGTATTACTTCAGAAGATTTATTAATATCACTAGCAATACTTTTAACTTCATTCATCATATTATATATAAGCATACTTTTATCTTCATTAGCAGCATCCGCTATTTTCTTAGACATATGTATCTCTTCAAGTAATTTCTTATCTGGATTCTCTATTGTAAAATACATAATTACCGTAATAAAAGCCTCCATCGAAGTAAATGCAAGAATTTCAGGATGAAGTTTTTGAACTATTCCGACTAGAACACCTATTACCATATATACGTATATAGGTAAATATTTTTTACTTTTAATATTTTTAAAATTTCTAATTAAGCAAGTAAACATAAGTGTAATATACAATGTACTACTAATAAAAACAATGTTGACACTAGGCCCATAAGAATACATAACATATCCTAAATCGTTTATGTTAAACTGAACTGGTAAAACAAAGATTAAAAACATTGTTATTACATCTATTACAATATGAAAAATAGAAACTTTTTTTAGATATGACTTTAATTCATTCTTTTCTTTCTTTGAAGAAATTAAAAATACATACACACTAAATACAGAACACCAAATAGTTAATTCAACTAAAAAAAGTTTATTTAATATCGTATAAAATAGTAAATGGTCTTTAGCGTATCCAGCAAATATTGTACAAAACAATTCCAAAATTATACCAATAAAATTAATAATAATAAGTTTTGAATACACTTTATTTTCAAGTGTTTTAATTTTATCTTTTGAAAAATATGCAATCATCAATAATACACTATAAAAGAAACTTATTATTGTTAAAAATATTGTAGTATTTATTTTCATTTTAAACACCTCTTTATTCTATAAAAATTATACCATAATTCAAAATCAAAAGAAAGCCTTATTTAGTGCTTTCCTCTAACTTTTTTATTCTCATTTTTTCTACTTTTTTATAATCTACTTTACCAACAGATGTAAGTGGTAAATCTTCTTCAAAAATAAAATCTTCTGGTTGTGAATAAGAAGGAAGTTTATCTTGACATAGTTTTATCAATTCTTCTTTTAATTTTTTGAGTTGACTTACACTATCCTTCTTTATAACAACATGAGCCTCCGGAGAAAAACCATATGTCTGATCAGGAATAGAAATAACACAGCAGTTTTCAACTTTAGGATGACTTACAATAATTCCTTCAATATATGATGGATACAATTTAAAGCCTCCATGAGTAAACATTCTTTTATATCTTCCTTTAAAATATAGAAAACCATCTTCATCAATTATGCCTACATCTTCAGAATGAATCCATCTTTTACCATCACTATGTATTTTTATAACTTTACTCTCTTCTTCTTCATTATCTAAATAACCAATCATTTCAGTTGGACCAGTTATACATATTTCTCCTTCTTCGCCATACTTTAATTCTTTATCAGTACCTCTTTCAAATATGCCATAAGTATTAAGTGGAAGTGGAATACCTAAACTAGTAAATTTATTAACATTACCCATACAAGTTACCGAAGTACCAGATAACTCTGTCATACCAAAGCCTTTATCTATACTACCACTAGAATTATGATTCTTTAAAAAGTCTTTAACTTCTTGTTCTTGTGTTCTTGTAAAAGATTCTCCACCTACTCCAATATGTTTAATACATTTCCAATTCATTGAATCTGCTTTTCTATCATATACAAAATGTTCAACATAAGTAGGAACAGTAGCAGTATGATTAGGTTTATACTTAATCATAAACTCTGTAAACTCTTTAGGAGATAATATAGGAGCAATAATATTAGTCATACCTAAACACATAGGCATATGAATAGTAACAACAATACCATATGCTACAAATGGAACTATACCATTTAAGAAAGTATCACCTTTATTATAATTAGCATTTAGTGATTTATATTGAATAGCCATAGCATTAAAGTTTTCATTAGATAGTTTAACTGTTTTAGGTACACCAGTAGTACCACCAGTATGAACTAAAGCCGCTACCATATTCTTCTTATATCTAGGATATCTAGAATAACGATATTTATGAACACTCATTAAATCATTCCATGTCATATATTTATTTTTTTTCTTTATTTCATCTATCTTACTATATAAAGTACTATTTTCTTTTCTAGACTTCTTTTCTGCTAATACATTAAATGGAAATAATACTGAATTATATGGACTTAATGTAATAACATTTTCTACTATATTATCAATATCTTCATCTTCCATACATTTATCAAACTCAGGTAAAAAATTATCCATAACTACTACTTCACTAGACTTTACTTCCATAAGATATTTTTTTATTTGTTTATAATCACTTCTTACATCAATTAAATTAATAACTGCTCCTAACTTATTTAATGCATAAAATAAAATTTCTAATTCAGGATTAGCAACAGACATAACTGTTACTACTTCTCCTTCAGTAACACCAAGATTATATAATCTTCTAGAGGTCTCATCTATCATATCTATATAATTTTTATAACTAATCTTTTTACCATAATACATAATAGCCTTAGTACTTAAATTATCTTTATTTTGACTTACCATATATTGATAAGCAGTTAATTCAGGTATACTAGCAGTAATAGCTTCTTTACTATAATATTTCTGCCAAGGTTTATCAATTGAAGCATACCCCGTAATTTTCTTATCTTTATCCACTACATAACTACCATTCATTTCACTATAAATATCAATATTCTTTATAGTCATATATCTCATCCCCTCAAATAAATTACTTATATAATACTCTATTTTTATTAATTAGTCAAATATTTAAAAAAGAATTGTCATTACACTAATAATTCTTTATCAATTATTTATCTTCTATTACTTTTTCTAAGAATATTCTATCTGTTTCAATTAATTTAGTACCACTCATTTTACTTATCACCCAAATCAAAATCTAACATCTCATTTACAATATTTTCATACAAATCTTGTTCATATCTTATAGTATCTATTAAAAACATTTTATCTTCTTTATAGTTTTTAAAGCCACGCATATAATATGGTTTGTCATTATCTAATACAATAAAAGGCATTATGTTATTTCTTAAACACTCTTTAAACATTATCATTCTTCCTACTCTACCATTACCATCTCCAAATGGATGTATAAGTTCAAATTTATAATGAAAATCAATAATATCTTCTAGTGTTATTTCATCCATCTCTTCATATTCTGATATAAGTATATCAAGGTCTTTCTCTACATCTTCAGGTTTTGATGTATTAATAACATTAATTAATCCTATTTTATTTGGTACAACTTTAAAACCACCAACATTATATCTTGGATTTTCTTCATCAGTAGTATTTCTTTTTAATATTTTATTCATATCTATCATTATTTCTTTTGATAGTGGTTTGTCTATTATGTCGAGTGTATAATCAAATAACCTAAAATGATTTTTCATTTCAATTAAATCATCTAGTTTAATAGCAGTATCACTTTTAGGAATAAATGAATCTGTTTCAAATATTTCTTCAGTTTCATCATCAGTTAACCTACCTCCCTCAATTTTATTTGAATTATAAGCAAAATTAACTTGTGAATAATGATAAATATTCCCTTTAAATCTAGACTTTCTCTGTGCTATTAATTCTGTTTTAAGTTTATTGATATTCATATATTTTCCTCCTAAACATCTATATATAACTATTGTATCAAAATTCAAAATAAAAGTCATTAATAAAAATAAAGAAATATTAACTATTTCCTTATTTCATCAATTAATCTAATAACTTCCTCATAACTTTCATCTAGTAATTCTAATCTATATGATCTAATACCAATATTTTTATAATAACTAATATTATCAATATAATTAATCTTTTTATAATGCATAATATGTGTTAAACAATTGTTATGAAGTACTCTATATCTATTCTTATTAATATCTTCTAGATAATATATATCTTCTTTTTTACAAGGACATATTTTTAATTCTTTAATAGGACATGACTTAGTAATCATATTTTCTATAGTACCATATATTATTAATTCTACTTTATCTAATATATAATCATCTAAATAATTATAATTAACTTCAGGAGATAAAGTAACTCTCTTAACACCATTATCTAATAAAAACTTAATACTATAATTATTAACTACATTTAAATAATAATCACTAATAAGATTACTATCTCTATATTTATAGATAGCCCCTATCTCAGTAGCAAGTATATTTTTACTATCATAATTATAATTATTATTAACTCTCTCCAATCTCAAATATATTTTATTATTATCTTTATATATATCATATAATTCACTATCAACATATATTCTATCTATATTCATATCTATACCTGCTTGTACTTGTTCTTTATTTCTAGCAAGTATTGATATTTCAGTATTATAATCATCTTCTTTATTATAATCTAATGAATATTTATTAATAACAATATCTCTTTTATTACTACTTCTAGTAGTAATTAATTTATCACATAATATTCTTCTTATATTATTAATATCTTTCATATTAACAAAGATATCTCTATCTATATCAATATTTATATTATTACATACAAAAGGAGTATTACCAAGTTTAGTTATTTTTTCTTTAATTTCTTCATTAGTAGTTCCCCTCTTAATAGGAGGTTCTACCTTTATTTTATCACTAACTATATTATTCATATTATCACTAAAAGTAATATCTAAAAACTCATCTATTAATTTAATATCTATATTTATAAGTATCTTTTTAATACTACTAGTAATTATCTCTTTATCTAAGTAATTACTTGAAGTTTTAACTAAGATATCTTTATCTTTTAGATTAATCTTATTATCTAAATAAATAATATCTCCAACATTACCTTTATTAATAAGTAATCCTTTTTCATTATAAATAAAGTTAGCTATCATACCCTTATTACTATTCTTAAATCTAATACCATCTTCTTGATATAATTCTTTATCTAATTTAATTTTAATTTTCTTTTTATTAACATCTATTACTTTACCAATATCTAATCCTCTATGATTAGAAGATTCTATATTCATAACTTTATCTTTAAATAAATAACCATTAGTAAATTCTCTATTAAATAATATCTTTAAATTATCTTCTTCTTTACTAGATATTCTATTACTATAACTATCTATTAATTTTCTATATATTCTAGTTACATATCCAACATAACTAGGAGATTTCATTCTACCTTCAATTTTAAAACTTACAATATCACTATCTAATAGTTTATTAAAATTATTTATAGTATTAAGTTCTTTAGTACTAAGTAAATATTTACTTTCATTATTTACATATTCACCATTTTTTATTAACTTAAAAGGAAGTCTACATACTTGTGTACATTCTCCTCTATTACCACTTCTACCACCATTCATAAAACTAAATAGACAACATCCAGAGTAGCAGTTACATAAAGCTCCATGTATAAATACTTCTTTTTCTATATCTACATCTATATTTTCTATTTCTTCAAGAGACATTTCTCTATCTAGTACTATTCTAGTTACTCCTAGTTCTTTTAATAACTTTATACCTTCATTATTATGATTATGACACTGAGTAGAAGCATGTACTTCCATATTAGGAAATACTTTTCTAACTAATGATATCATACCTATATCTTGCATAATAAGGGCATCTACTCCTATTTTATATAAATACTCTACATATTTAATTAATTCATCTACTTCATTATTATAAATAATAGTATTTACTGTTACATATATTTTTACTCCATATAAATGAGCATAATTAACTGCTTCCTTTAATTCCTCATCACTAAAATTACCAGCATATGCTCTAGCTCCAAATGTTTTTCCACCAAGATAAATGGCATCTGCTCCATTATTAACAGCAGCCTTTAAACATTCCATATTACCAGCAGGACTAAGTAACTCTTTCATAATACCACTTCCTCATTGCATTAATAGTATAACATAATTTTAGGTAAAATAAAAGAATGCATTGTCTGACACACAATTGCATTCTCTAGTTTGATGAATAACCATTTTAAATTAATGTCAGTTAATATAAAACAGCTTCCTATCTAATGAGTTTTCTTTCTCATACATATATGCATATCTAATAGATAGATAAGAATTATAGCCTCTACCATAATACCCAACATTTACTATTTAACATAAAGATTTCCAAATAAAACTTCTACTCGGGTAAATATTAAAACATATAGTCGTTATTAATATTTACATTATATTATCATAGTATTTTCTATTAGACAATTAAATTGTACACCATTTTACACTATCTGTCAAGTACTTTTCCACATTTTTTTACATTTTTCACCTTCCATGAAAATCCAAGGTATTTTCATGTCATTACTAGCCTGTAGTCTAGTAATGAATAATCATTAGATATTATATTCGAGGGTGACCAACTATAAAAAGTCAAGTGTTTTTTCATAAAAATGCAAAAATAGATTTTTAGACACGACAAAAACCTTT
>CAKPIH010000012.1 GCA_934162325.1 uncultured Bacilli bacterium | reverse complement strand
CAATTTATTGTTAATTTAGATGTTGATAATGTTATTTTTATAGGAAAAGATGAAAATGATAAAATATATATTCAAAACGGGGCACTAGAATATTGCAATAATGATTATGATATTTTAAAAATTGTTGCAGATAACATAGAGGGTGGAATAGATTCTATTAATGAAAGGTGGAAAAGATATGATAAAAACATATACGATGTATAATAAAAGTGATAAATATACAATTAACAATGGTGTCGAAGAAATATTTGAAATTTCTAAAAGTACATTAAGTGTAGATGGAAAGAAATTATATGATGCCTTATTTTTGAATTTTGAAAAAGGAGATAATATTAAGCTTGGTAAGGATACTTCATTTGATGACAATGATAAACTTTCCAATGCTGTATACAGTAACATAGTTGAGGTCATTGAAAAAATTGTCACAGGAATTAATGATTTTGAAGAAGAAAATGTTGAAACTAATGTATAAATAATTCCAGATACCAAAACTAGATACTAAATATCAAAAATAAAGTTATTCTTATAAATTTTGGTAAATTATGATAAAAGAAAAAGCCTTAATTTATAAGACTTTAATCAATTAATAAATTGTTACGAATTGATAATAATATTTCCCCCTGAAGGAGCCCTAAACCGGGCTCCGCTTTTAGTTAAGGAAAGAAAATATGAAAAATAAATTTAATTTAACAAGAGAATAAAATGTATTTGTAGCCAAAAGAAATATCGTAGATTATATTTGGAAGAGTGCTAACCTTGAAGGAAATTAATAAAATGATTGATAATAGTTGTGGTATTATAACTATTGCTCAAGAAAATCAGCCTATATTCTTTGAGAAACTTATTAAATATTACGAAACTAATGATAATAAAGATTTAAAAGAATGGATTTATAAAGCAAGTATAGATGGAATAAATTTATAGAACATTATATAGAAAAATTATATAATGTTTTTTCTTTAAAAAAAAATTAATAACTGACAAATAAAAAAAATTCTGCTATAATATATAGAAAGAAATGAGTTGATTATATGACCCATAAATTTGAAGCACTAATATGTGCAATACTTTTTACTTTCTGGAGTGTTAGATTATATTATAAACTATACAATAAAAAAATAAGAAAATATATCCTTAGTATTGGAATACTAATTGTTTTTTGGATGTTAATTAGAATGACAAAAGGAGTAGTAGAGACTACATTACTTACAAGATTATCTTGGTATTTGTATTATGTACCATTAATATTTATACCATCAATATTTTATATATGTTCTAGATCATTATTAAAAAAAATAAATAAAAAGGAAAAAATAATAATATATATAATATCTACCATTTTACTTTTAATGGTTTTAACTAATGATTTTCATGAGATAGTATTTAAATTTAATAATGGAATAGAAGATTTTAATAATTATAAACACAATATAGGCTACTACTTGATAGCCTTATGGATATTTATTTTATTTGGTGGAGGAATGATAATTTTAGCATTAGATAGATTAAAAATTAAAAAAGATATAAAAGCTTTTTTGCCACTAGGTATATTATTAATTGGTGTAATTTATACATTATTATATGTAATAAATATTAATAATATTAGAAATATAAATATGTCTGTAGTAAATAGTATTTTAATATGTTTAGGAATAGAATTAGCATTATATTTAAATTTAATACCAAATAATAAGAAATATCTAAAAACTTTTCAAAATTCTAATTTAAATATGGAAATTGTATCTTTGGATGGTAATACAATATATAGTACAAAGATGTTAAAAAATATACCTCATAATATTCTTAGAGATATTAAAAATAATAAGGTAAAAAAGAATTATTATAATAAAGCTATTATTTATGAAGTAAAGAAAAATAAAGATAGTTATGTTATATTAAAAAAAGATATGACGGAATTATATAACTTAAAACTTGATGTAACAAATAGACAAAAAAAATTATTAAAACTACAAAAAAATATAAAATTTGAAGAAAAAACTAAAAAAGAATTATATGAAATAACTCTTAGAAAAGAAGTTGTAAATAAAATAGAAAATAAATTAAATGAAAAAGTGCTTGAAGCCAAGAGCCTTTTAAAGAAAGAAATAGTAAGTGATGAAGATTTAGAACGAATAAAAAGAATTATTATCTATTGTAAGAAAAAGAGTAGTATAATGATTTCTGAACTAAATAATGAAGTTTATAATGAAGAACATATAAAATCAATACTAAATGAGCTACTAGTTAGTATGAATAATATATCAGGACTTGTTATAGTAAAAAATAAGATGATTATTACCGGTAGTGTGATGTCTTTACTATATGATATAATTTATGAATTAATAGATAATATTAACAACGAAACTATGATGATATATATATCAAGAAAAGAAAATAAATTAATATTAAAAATACTCATTAGTTCCCTAATTAATCTAAAGGAAAAATTAAAATTAGATAATAATATTAAAGTAAAAGAAACCTTATGTGATAATGATACTGAGTTATTATTTACTATAAAAGTTGGTGATATAATATGAAATTTTTAATTATATTTACAGCAGTTGCAACAATATTACAAACTTTTAGAGTAACAATCTTTTATTTTAGAAAAGATATAAAATGCCTAAAAAAAATATTTGAAACAATCCTTTTAATTATAATGGTAGTATTATGCTATTTTAATTTAAAAGAAATAAAAATCAGTATTTATTTATCAATAGTACCTTTACTTTATATAATAGTAATGTTTGTCTATGAAAGATTATTAAGTAAAGAATATATATCAATATTATCAATTAAAAATGCTCTCGATATGTCTGATTCAGGAATAATGTTTTTAGATAATGAAGAAATATTTCTAATAAATAATACTATGAAAAATATTTTAAATGATTTAAATATTTATAACGATTATATAAATAATTTAATAAGAATAAGTTTTAGAGAAATAAATAATAATTATATAATAAGAAGTTTAAATAGAATATGGTCTATTACCATTACTAATAAAAAAGAAATAATACTATTAGATATAACTGATATTTATAATCTTCAAGAAGAAAAAGAATTACAAAATAAAAAAATTGAAGAAAATAATATAAAGATATTAGAAACAATACAAAATATAGAAAAAATAGAAAAAACAAAAAATTTACTAAAAATTAAAAATGAATACCATGATTTATTAGGTCATAGATTAGCTTTATTTACTAAATATTTAAAGCAAGATAAATTAAATATTAATGATATAGAGTTTTTACTAAATAGTATCACTAAAAATTTTTATGATAAAAAAAATAGTATTGATAAATTAAATAATTTAATAAGAATGTATCATATAATAGGAGTTAATATTAATCTATCAAATAATCTTCCAAGTAATGAGAAAATAGCTAATGTATTTTTTGAAATAATTAGAGAAGCTGCTACTAACGCTATAATTCATGCTAATAGTAAAAATATTGATATAATATTAAATATATCTCATGATAAAATAGAAATGATTATTACAAATGATGGTAAGAAAAATAATGATATTATTTATGAAAACGAAGGAATAAAAGGAATGCGTAGAAAATTATCTGAAATAGGTGGTAACTTAACTATTATAAATGATAATATCTTCACTTTAATAATAGTAGTATAATAAAAAGAAGAACTATTAATTAAGTTTTTCTTTTATTTATCTAAGTCAGGAACAATATAACCATTGCTTACACAAAATACCATAAGTTTAGAAATACTATCAAATTCAAGTTTATTTAAAATATTGGAAATATAATTTTTAAGAGTACCAGCAGTAATATTCATCCTTTTAGCAATATAATTTCTTTCAGCACCTTCACATAATAATTTTAAAATTGTTATTTCTTTTTCAGATAAATCTTTAAATCTTTCATTTTCTTCAGTATAAATATAATTATCTGGGAATAAAGTATAACCATTTAATATTTGTGAAACACTAGAAAGAAGAGAATTGCTATCTATATCTTTATAAATAAGGCCATCCAAATTATTTTCTTTGGCTTTATTTAAGAAAGATATTTCTGGAATACCGGTAATAGCAAGTACTTTAATTTTATTACCATATATATCTTTTATTTTTTTGCCATATGTGATGCCATTAGCATTATCTTTTGTAACTACATCAGTAAGAATCATGTCTGGCTTGTATCTATCACAAAGCATTAACATATCTTTAGCACTAGTGGAAGTACAAATAACATTGTACTCTTTAGACAATATTTCTTTCATCATACTATTAAGAAGTGGTTGATCTTCAATAATGATAATTTTCTCTTTTTCTGACATATTAATCACTCCCAATACACAACCTTATTATAACATATAATTAATTAAAAAGATAACAAATTATATTTAAAGTATCAAAAGTCATATTTTTAAGTTTTAAAATATGACTTTTGGCATCTATTAAAAGATAGATATTTACTATATAATAGAGTAAAGGAGGAGAAAGAAATGAAAAAGAATGTTTTAAAAAAAATATTATTTACTTTAATGGTAATAATAGTAGGTGGATTTACTAGCGTAGCAGCAGATACACTGCCTGTAATAGTAAATGGAACAAGTCTTACTGATGAAGCAAATACCATGACCTTAGGTGAAGGAACATTAACTTATAATAAAGAAACTAAAGAACTAATTTTAGATAATGTTACAATTACATCTGATACTAATTATGGTATTAATTTAGTAAGTACAGAAGATGAAGTCAAAATAATTTTGAAAGGAGATAACAAAATTATAGTAACTAGTACCAATTTTGGTATTAGATCTAGTAACAATATAGTAATTACTGGTGATGGTAAATTAACTATTACTGCAGAATTTCCTACAATTCAAGGAAAAAATATTACTATTGACGGAGCAAAATTAGATTTAACTACTACAGGAGTAGATTTAGCAGCTATTGAAAATAACAATTTACTAGTCATAAAAAATAATGCCAAAGTAAAGGCAAAAGGATATGGAGCAGCTTTATCATCTTTTGGTAAGATGGAAGTAACTAATAGTGAACTAGACCTAGAGGCTACCAGAGATAGTTCAAATGCAATCTATGTAGAAGCTACTACTGCAGATGGAACATTAAGTATTACTAATTCAAAAATAAAGGCCAAAAGTGGTTATGCTTGTGTTTTTAGTGCTGGAGATATGAAACTATCTAATTCAAACTTTAATCTTGAGAGTATTGCTGGTGGAATATACTCTAATACTTCAGTTAGTATTGATAATTCAAAAGTATATGTTTCAGATGGAAACTATGGAGTTGGAGTAGGGCAAGGTGTTATTACAATTAATAATAGTAACTTTGAAATAAATGTAAATAATGTGGCATTTATGCATAATCCTATTATAAATGGATTTGATAATAAAATTATTTATGCTGGTTATGAAAAAGATGGAACCGATGCAGAAATAGTGACTATTAATGATGAATTAGATCTTTCTGAATACCAATATGTAAAAATTATTAGTAAATATAACATAACAATAATTCCTGATGAAAATATTGTATTAGAAGGTGATAATGAACTTACTGCTCTTGAAGGAGAAAATAAAGAAATAACTATTACTGCTAAAGAAGGCTATAAGATAAAAAGCGTTTTAGTAAATGATGAAGAAGTAAAGCTAAATGATAATAAACTATCATTAACAAATATAGATAAAAATGTAATAGTTAAAATAACTTCTGAAGAAATGCCTAAAACAGCAAATGAAATCAATAATCCTAAAACAGGTGACAATATTGTATTCTATATAATAGTTAGTATTATTTCAATTGTTGGATTAATTATAATTTCAAAATTCAAAAATAAATTAGAAGAAAAATAATTATAATAAATAAAATAGGGGCTGTAATGAAATAAAATAATTTCATTCAGTTCTTTTTTTGAATTTTAAATAAAAATAGCACTAGAAGAATTAACTTCCAGTGCCTTTTTGTGATACAATCTAATTGACGAAAGAAGATGTATCACATGGAATATTTTAACACAAAAAGATTCCTTTTTCTAGTGCCCTCAGATAAATGTAATGAGGAATTAACTAAAATTGATAAATTTATATCAATTTTAAATAAAAGTGGAATTGGAATTATTATTAAAAATGAAAAAAAGAAAAACAAGACTTAACGAAAAAGATAGATGAATTAACTAAATTAGTTATAAGTCAACAAAAAATAATTGAAGAATATGATAGTATTATAAATGAATGGAAAATTGAATTAAAATATGATTTAAATATTTATTTATCGATGATAAATTAAAGTTATTCACTAGATTAAAGTACGATAATAAGAAAATGGATTCAAAAATACGAGGAGATAGAGATGAAGTATTATATTTCTTAAAAGATTTTAATGTACCATCGACAAATAACAATGCAGAATCTTCACAAAGAGGAATTAAAATAAAACAAAAGATAGGAAAATTCAGAAGTGAAGAAGGAGCAAATAATTATTTAGTTATAAAGAGTTGTATATTAACCTTTAAGAAACAAAAACTAGATATTTTAAATTGTATAAAGCAATCATTTAAAGGTTAAACAATTTTAGTCAATTAAAAAGTGAGCAAAAACTCACTTATTTTCTAATACCTTAACTAAACTGTAACATAAAAATAACTAAAATATGTATTTAAAAGAAAAAAAGGAGAGAAAATATGAAAAATAAATTTAATTTAACAAGAACGCAAAATGCATTTATTACTAAAAGAAGTTTAGTTAATTGTATTTGAAGAAACAAAAATCGCACTCTTGTGAATTAATTTGTGAGTTAGATTTTTCCTTTTTTGCTTCTAAAAACATTTACTTTTACGTTTACATATGGTATGATTATTATGTTGATAATATGATTGTTTCTAAAGGAAGAGGATATGTTATGGTATAGTGTACCACACACGTGTTTTGTACTAAATATCGTAAAAAAATATTAACTAATAGTATAAAAGATTCACTTTTTCAGATAATTATATTACTATCTGAAGAAATGGATTTTAAAATAATAGAAATTAATACAGATTTAGACTATATTCACTTGTTAATTAGTTGTAAGCCTAGAGCATTATATACCTACTATTGTAAAAAGATTAAAAGGTACGAGTGCAAGATTATTATTTAAATTATATCCAGAATTAAAAAAAAAGAATTATATGGTGGACATATGTGAAATTCTTCTTATAATAATACATGTAATAGAGAGTTAAAAGCATTATATCCTTGGCTTAAAGAAGTAGATAAATTTGCTATTACTAATGTCATTTATAATTTAGATAATACTTATAAAAGATATATGAACAAATAATGTTAAAGAAATGTTTCAAAATAAGAATATAGCCAAAATACTTGGAGATATATCTATATCTAAGTTTATTAATATGTTAGAATATAAAGCAAGATGATATGGAAGAAGATTAATAAAGGTTGATAGATATTATCCATCTAGTCAGTTATGTAATAACTGTGGCTATCAAAATAAAAAAATAAAAGACTATAGTATAAGATCTTGGCAGTGTTCTAAATGTGATAGTATGCATGATAAAGATTATAATGCTGCGAACAATATACTAGATAAGGAAATAGAATTATTACTTATCTAATTAAATTATATATAGGGTAGGAACTATCCGAATTTATGTCTCTTTACATTAATAATAGTATTATTAAATGGAGAAAATTCTAATGGTGATATTAGAAGCATGATTTTTTTAAATCGTGTGAGGTTCACAAAGTAAAGATTCAGAAATGATTGGAGTTGAATGAAGTATGCTTTTTAGTAGTTTACTATTTATTTTCATTTTTTTACCTATATTTTTATTAATATATTATCTAGTACCATTTAAATTTAAAAATATTATATTATTAATATTTAGCTTAATATTCTATGCTTGGGGAGAACCAAAATATATATTTTTATTGATTTTTGTAACTTTACTAAATTATATATGTGGTTTACTAATAGATAAAAATAAAAATAAAAAAATAAGAAAATATATTATGATTATTTGTGTAATTCTAAATATATCATTATTATGCTTTTTTAAATATACCAATTTTATAATAGATAATTTAAATAGTCTTGGATTAAATTTTAATGTGATAAACATTGCTCTTCCATTAGGAATAAGTTTCTATATTTTTCAAACTATGAGTTACACAATAGATTTATACAAAAATAAAGTGCAAGTAGAAAAAAACTTTTTAAATTTTTTAACATATATTTCTATGTTTCCCCAACTGGTTGCCGGACCAATTGTTAGATATGAAGATGTAGCAAAAGAATTAAAAAATAGAAAAATTGATTTCAATTCTTTCTCACAAGGATTATTTATCTTTCTTACAGGTTTATTTGAAAAGGTATTAATAGCAAATAATGTTGGTCATTTGCACTCATTAATAGTAAGTGATATTTCAAATATTTCACTATCAACAGCTTGGTTAGGAATAATCGCCTACACACTACAAATATATTTTGATTTTAATGGATATTCTACCATGGCAATAGGTATGGGTAAAATGATGGGATTTTATTTTCCTAAAAACTTTAATTATCCATATATATCAACAAGTATTTCAGATTTTTGGAGAAGATGGCATATAACCCTGTCAACTTGGTTTAGAGATTATGTATATATACCACTAGGCGGAAACAGAGTAAAAAAATATAGATGGCTAATCAACATCATGATAGTATGGACATTAACGGGACTATGGCATGGAGCTTCGTGGAATTTTGTTATTTGGGGAATGTATTTTGGAATCTTACTAATACTAGAAAAATTATTTATTGGAAAATTTATAGATAAACTTCCAAAAATTTTTAGACACATCTATGCATTATTTTTTATATTAATAGGATGGTTAATTTTCTTCTGTGACGACCTAGTATTACTATATAATTACATACCAAAAATATTTAATAACCCAACAATTATAGATAATGATTTTATTTTCTATATTAAAAACTATATGATATTTTTAATAAGTGGGATATTATTTTCAATTCCAATAGTTAACAAAATAAAGAAGACAAAAATCACTAAAACAATAGTTATAATTGCTTATGTATTTTTATTTGTTGTTTGTATATGTCAATTATGTAGTGATTCTTATAACCCATTTTTATATTTTAGATTTTAGGTGATAAAAATGAAAAGAGTAATATCAATTTTAATTTCAATTATAATATTTTGTGTAACATTAATATTCTTAATAGAACCAAAAAAAGATTTTTCATATAATGAAAATAGATATTTAACAAAACCTCCCATATTAAATATCGATAATATTATTTCAGGTAAATTTATGACACAACTAGATGATTATATAGCAGATAACTTTCCATTTAGAGAAAATCTTTTAAGTTTCAAAAGTAAATTATATAAAAAAATAGGTATATATAAACAAAATGATGTATATTATGGTTACGATAACAAATTATATCAAGAATATAAAAAACCAAATAATAGTGATATGATTATCAGAAGAGTTAATAAGTTAAGTGAAAATATAAATAGTAATATATATTTTATGCTAATTCCTACTTCCATATATGTAAATAACAATAAAATATCAAAATATAATACTAGCTTTGATGAAAGCAAAACAATCGACTACTATAAAGAAAATTTAAATGTAAATTTTATTGATGTAAGAGAAACATTCAATAAAAACAAAGACAAATATTTATATTATGGTACCGACCATCATTGGACTACAAGAGGAGCAAATTTAGCATATTTAGAATATTGCAAAAATGTAAAAATTAAATGCCAACAATATAATTTTTCTATAGTTAATGATAATTTTTACGGAACTTTATATTCAAAGGTTTTAGATAACTCGTTAGAATACGATTACATCGAAAAAGTTAATGACGATACAAAATATTATGTATATTTTGATGATAGCAGAAATTGTACTAATAGTTTATATAATTATAAATATTTAAATGAAAAAGACAAATATTCATTCTTTTTAGATAATAATCATTCATTAATCACAATAGAAAATTTAGATACCCAAAATAATAATTCAATATTGGTTATAAAGGATAGTTATGCTAATGCTTTTATACCATTAATAGCTCATGATTATAAATACATTTATGTAATAGATCCAAGATATTATAATTCAAGTATTAGTGATTATATTAATAAAAATCAAATAAATGAAGTCTTATTTATTTACAATGTGTTAACAATAGATGACGATTTAGGCATAGCAGGTATTAAATAGCCCTTTACATAAAATAAATATTGTGATAAAATATACATTGTAAAAGTAGTGAGGGTGTAATGAAAAGAAAAAAATCAAATGTTAAGAAAATAGTAATTATAGGGATAATACTAGCTATTCTATTATTAATTATATTGTCACCGTTTATTTTTATAAACATTAAATTAATTGGTGATAAAAGAATTGAGTTAGATTATGGAGAAAAATATAGTGAACCAGGATTTAAAGCATATATGTTTAATAAAGAAATTACTGATAAAATAAAAATAAATAATAATATTAAAGAAGATATAGGTAATTATAAAGTTACTTATAGTTACCAATTTTTCATCTATAAAATCAAAAGAACAAGAAAAGTTACTATCGCTGATTTAACTGGTCCAGAAATCACATTAAAGGGTGATAAAGAATTGAGCATTACTATCGATACCAAATATGAAGAACCAGGATATGAAGCAATAGATAAATTAGATGGTGATTTAACCAAGAATGTAATTGTAACCAACAATATAGATATAACAAAACTTGGTAATTATGAAGTAGTATATGAAGTCAAAGACAATGCCGGAAATATAAGCAAGGAAATAAGAAAAATAAAAGTTGAAAAATTAAAACCTACACAAATGTCTATAAAAGATTATACACTTGATGGTTGGTATGACTCAGTCAAACTAAAAAAAACTAAAAATTACGGTGATGAATACTTTAATAAGATAACTATGGTTGGAGATTCAAACACAATGAATATGTATCTTAATGGATACTTAAATGGTTTAAAAGCCTGGGCTATACCATGTCTTCATGCAGAATCTATGCATTCAATAGAAATTAATTTATATGGTTTAGGTAAAAAAATGAAATTAATTGACGCCATAGAAAAATATAAGCCAGAAACCATAATTTTAAACTTTGGAACTTTTAGTACAGCATGGATTAGTGAAGAAACTTTTATCGAAAAAGCAAATCAAATGATAGAACAAATAAAAGAAAAAAGTCCAAACACGAAGATTATATTAATATCTATTTATCCAATTAAAAAAGGTGATAATATAAATAAATTTCAGCAAAATATTATTAACAAGTATAATTTCTTAATATTAGAAATGGCAAATAAACACGGACTAAAATATTTAGATGTCCAAGAAGTATTAAAGGATGATGAAGGTTATGGTAAAGAAGAGTACTTTGTGGAAGATAAATTTCATCTGACAGCTTTAGGACATCGAACCGTAAAAGAATATATAAAAACACATGCATTAGAGGAGGATTAAAAATGAAAAAAATTGTTGTTATATTAAGTATATTTATTATGATATTTGTTACTGGTTGTGGTAACAATGTATCAGAATTAAACGTAGATAATACTAAAAGTATTATAGAATCAAATTTAAAAAATATGCAAGAAGTAGATGAAGAAACTCTTAAAGATGTTTATGGCTTAAACTTAGACTTAATGGAAGTACATATCATAAAGCAAAATACTGATGGCGATTTATATGCCATAATAAAAACAAAAGAAAAGACTAAAGTAAAAAATGATATGAAAAAATATTTTGAAAAGATAGAAAAATTTAATGCAAATTATTCACCTGAAAGATTAGAAATACTTGATAACAGAGTCGAAAAAGAAATCGGTGATTATCTAATATATATAGTAGCAAAAGATGCTAATGACATCTATAATAATATAGTTAAAAGTCTATAATAAAATTAGAAGCATCATTTAATAATCTAAAAACATTTAGACGAAATAAATTACTAAGAAATCAAGACATTATATAAAAAGATAACCGATTAAAATTTATACAATAGATCCAATCACAAGATTTAAATAACCAAAAAATAACTTAATTTACCGCATTTGAAAGACTTGTGTAGTAAATTAAGTTATAGATAGAATAAATTTATAGAACATTATATAGAAAGATTATATAGTGTTTTTTCTCTTCTAAAATATTTACTTTTATATAAGCAAATGATATAATTATTATAGCTTATTTTTGAGGTGATTTATATATGGAAAGATATAAAGAAATAGAAAGAAGTATTATAAAAAAATATCGTAAAGAGATATGGAGTAAATTTATAAAGGCAGTTAAAGAATATGAACTAATAAAAGAAAATGACAAAGTAATGGTATGTATATCAGGAGGTAAAGATTCCTTTTTACTTGCTAAATGTATACAAGAATTAGAAAGATATGGTAAAGTACCATTTACTGCTGAATATGTTGTAATGAATCCTGGATATAGTAAAAAACATAGAGATAATATATTAGAGAATGCTAAAATATTAAATGTACCAATAAGAGTATTTGAAAGTGATATCTTTGAAGTAGTCGACAAAATTAGTTATGATAGTCCTTGCTATATGTGTGCCAAAATGAGAAGAGGATATTTATATAGTAAAGCTAAAGAGTTAGGCTGTAATAAAATAGCTTTAGGTCATCATTTTAATGATGTTATTGAAACAACACTATTATCAATGTTTTATGGCTCTGAAGTAAAAACAATGATGCCTAAATTACATAGTGATAATTTTCCTGGTATTGAGTTAATTAGACCATTATATATGGTTGAAGAAGCATCAATAATATCATGGAAGAATAGTAATAATTTAACTTTTATAAATTGTGCTTGCAAATTTACTGAAAGAAATTATAATACTAATGATGGTACTAGTAAGAGAAAAGAAATAAAAGAATTAATTAAAGAATTAAAAAAGACTAATCCTAGTATTGATCGTAATATCTTTACTAGTATGAATAATGTTAATTTAAATTGTATTCTAGGTACTAAGACTAATGGTGTATATAAGAGCTTTCTAGAAGATTATGATAAGGAAATAGAACATGAAAAAGAATGAAGAAAAAACTAATGTAATTAGAATATTAGAACAAAATAAAATAAATTTTAAAGTATATAACTATATTAATAGTACTGCCGTTAGTGGTATTGAAGTAGCAGACTATCTAGGTGAAGATTATAATATAGTATTTAAAACATTAGTAACCATTGGTAAATCAGGTAATCATTATGTATTCTTAGTACCAGTAAATAAAGAATTAGACTTAAAAAAAGCCGCCGTAGTAGTAGAAGAAAAGAGTATCGAAATGATTAAATCTAAAGATTTACTTCCCCTTACCGGATATATTCATGGAGGATGTTCACCTGTAGGTATGAAGAAATATTTTCCAACTGTTATTGATAAAAGTGCAAAAAATCAAGAAAGAATAATTTTTAGTGGAGGTAAAATAGGTTATCAAATAGATACTACATTAGAAGAATTAGCTAAAGTAATACATTATACATTAGAAGATATAACTAAAGATAAGATTTAATAGTAGTCTTATCTTTTCTATTGTATAGATAATAATTTTATTGTATAATTATCTTAGATAGTAAGGAAGTGGTACTATGAATAAAATAGATAATAATACTATTTTAGATAAATATAAAGAAATATCTAAATTAAATATAGAAGAAGTATATACTAAATATAATACTTGTAGTGGTGGTTTATCTAATAGTGAAGTAAATAAAAGAATAAAAGAATATGGTAAAAATATAGTGATAAAAGAAAAAAATAGAAGTATCTTATATTTCATAATTAATGCTTTTAAAGATGAATTTATATTAATATTATTATTTCTAGCTATAATAAACTTTTGCCTAGGAGATAAATTAGGATCATTAGTAATCATTTTAATTGCAATTGTTAGTGCCTTAATTAGAGTATGTGAAGATTATTCAGTATATAAATTTAATAAGAAATTAAAAAGTAAAATAGTTAGCACATGCTCAGTAATTAGAAACAATAAAGAAGTAACTATTAAAACAGAAGAAGTCTGTGTAGGAGATATTTTAGTATTAAATGCTGGTAGTATTGTAGCAGCAGACTCAATAATAATAGATAGTAAAGATTTATTTGTTAATGAATCAGTATTTACTGGAGAATCTATACCAGTAGAAAAAAAGATAACAAATAATAAAAATATAGATAGTATTTTTGATATAGAAAACATTATTTATATGGGTAGTTCTATAATTAGTGGTAAAGCATTAGCGGTCGCTACTAATACAGGAATAAATACTTATCTAGGTTATATGGGTAAAGATTTAACCAAACAAAAAGAATTAACTAATTTTGATAAAGGAATGAAAAATATTACTAATATGTTAATTAAATATATGATTTTTATCTGTTTAATTGTCTTAGTAATAGATGGTATAATAAAGAATAATTTTAATGAAGCCATTTTATTTGCTCTTTCAGTAGCAGTAGGTATTACTCCTAGTATGTTACCAATGATTGTAAATGTAAATTTAACTAAAGGTAGTAAGAATCTAGCTAAGAAAAAAGTATTAGTAAAGAGAATAGAAGCAATACAAAATTTAGGAGCAATGGATATCCTATGTACTGATAAGACTGGTACTTTAACCGATAATAAAATAGTATTACAAAAGTATATTGATGTTCTAGGTAATGAAAATTTAAATGTTCTAGAATATGCTTATTTAAATAGTTATTATAGTACTGGTATGAAGAATATCGTTGATAGAGCAATACTTATATATGGTAGTAAACATAATTTAGATAATATATTACCTAAGTATAATAAAATAGATGAAATACCCTTTGACTATAATAGAAGAATTATGAGTATCCTAGTAAAGAATAACAATGAATATCGAATGATTACCAAAGGAGCTATGGAAGAGATATTAAAAAGATGTAGCAAAGTACAAATAAATGGAAAAAATAAAGAATTAACTAAAGAACTTACTAATAAAGTAATATCTAAAGCTAAAGAGATGGCTGAAGAAGGTATGCAAGTAATAGCACTAGCTTCAAAAAAAGAAAGTAATAAAGTATTAATATTAAATGAAAAAGAAGAAAATGATATGACCTTTATTGGTTTTGTAGCTTTCTTAGATTCTCCTAAGAAAGATGTAAAAAATGTTATAGAAAAGCTAAATAAATATAATGTTAAAGTAAAAATATTAACTGGAGATAATCCTTATTCTACTAAGAGCGTATGCCTATTAGCGGGTATAAATAGTGAAAAGATATATCTAGGTAGTGATATTGATAAATTAAGTGATAAATCCTTATCTAAAGTAGTAGAGGAAGTAGATGTCTTTGCAAGATTAAATCCTATTCAGAAAGAAAGAATTGTTCGAATATTAAGAGAAAATAACCATGTAGTAGGTTATATGGGTGATGGTATCAATGATGCCCCATCCCTAAAAGAAAGTGATATTGGACTATCAGTTAATGGTGCTACGGATATTGCTAAAGAATCTAGTGATATGATTCTTTTAGAAAAAAGTTTAAAAGTAATATGTGATGGAGTAATTGAAGGTAGAAAAGTATATGGTAATATAATTAAATATATGAAGATGGCTTTAAGTGCAGACTTTGGAGATGTCTTTAGTATTATGATAGCTAGTATCTTTTTACCATTCTTACCACTATTACCAATTCAAATGTTATTTCAAGATTTTATTTATGATTTCTCTCAGATAGGTATACCTTATGATAATGTAGATGATGAATTTATTAAATCTCCTAAAAAATGGAATACTAATGGTATATCTAAATATATGATAGTTATGGGTATTACTAGTTCTATTATTGATGTAATTGCTTTTATAATCTTTTGGTATATATTAGGATATAATAGTATAGAAAAAGCTAGTTATTTTCAAACAGCTTGGTTTATTACATCACTAATTACAGAATTAATGATTATTTATAATGTTAGAACTTCTAAACACATTTATGAAAAATCAAATATATCTCCTGTACTAGCAGGATTAACAATCTTTTCGGGTATCTTAACTATTATCACACCCCTAGTAATGCATAAGATCACTAGCTTTCATTTTAAAATATTACCATTTAACTTCTATATATATTTAATATTATTATTAGTATTATATTTTACTATTGTATCTATAGTTAAAAGAATATATATTAAGAAAAATCATGAATGGTTATAGCTTCTATTATATAATAGAAGTTTTTTCATATACTTAAATAGGTGATAATATGAATAATACTTTCTATGCTTTTTTACTTACCGTATTAGCGGGCTTATCCACAATGCTTGGTACAATCTTTATCTTTATTAAAAAGAAAGATACTAATAAAATAATTTTATCTTCTTTATCTTTTGCCGCAGGAGTAATGATTTGTGTATCAATAACAGATCTAATACCCGAATCTATTAATTTATTAAGAGATAATTTAAATAATATCAGTACCATTATTATATCCTTTTTAGGAATTCTCCTTGGTATTATAATATCAATGTTAATAGACTACTATTTACCAGATAAACCATCCATTAGTAGTGATAAAAAGCTATATAAAGTAGGATTTATATCAATGATAGCAATTATCTTACATAATATACCCGAAGGTATAGCAACATTTGTAGCAACAAATAGTGATATTACTCTAGGTATATCACTAGCTATAGCGATAGCTATGCATAATATACCTGAAGGAATAAGTATCTCAGTACCAATATATTATAGTACAAATAATAAAAAGAAAGCCCTTTTATATACAGGAGTATCAGCATTATCTGAACCATTTGGAGCTTTCCTTGCTTATATCTTTTTAAAAAATATTATGAATGATCTAATACTAGGCATCTTATTCTCCCTAATAGCGGGTATTATGCTTCAAATATCCTTCTGTGAACTACTGCCAACCGCCAAAAGATATAATAACACTAAATATTTAATAATCTTCTTCTTAATAGGAGTTCTCTTTATGTTAATGAAGTTTATCTTATAAATTTATAAAAAGGTAATGACAAGTTATCTTTTTTTTGATATAATTTTATATAGAGTAGGAGGATAACATGAAAGAAACCTTAATATGTAGTTTAGAAAAACATAATATATATTATTTAAGTGATGCTAATGTTAGCTTTTATATATTAGTTCCTTATAAAGAATATGATAATACCAATATATCAATTAGATTAAAAAGTAATTATGATAGTTATGATTTAACAAAAAACTCATTAGAAGTAGTTACTAACGAACTTATTAATTATTATAAGAATTTAGATAACTATAATATAACATTAATATTACCAGTATTTTATAATAATATTTTAGATAGAATTAGAGTAGTAGAAGATTTAGAAATGTATCAGATAGTAGATAGATATTTAGGAGTTATTTTTAATAATGCTTATATGTTTTTAACTAAGAATAATGTAAAAGTAAATAATAGTATCTATGTTATTAATAATGATTCATTTAAGAAATTCACTAATTGGTTTGTATCTAGATATAATAATAGAATTGAATATAAAACAATCCTAGATTTAGTAAAAGATAATGGTTCATATAGTAATTATAATGTTATAGAAACTCCTAATATGAACTTTGTAGTAGGTAAGAATGCCGAACCTACAATTGAAAAAACAGTAGAAATGGAATTAGAAACATTTGATAACTTAGCTAAAAAGACTATTTCAGAAGAAAAGAAAAAAGAACCTCGTAAGAGAGAAGAAACGCTCGTAGGTTCTAGTGGCTTTGTTTCTTATATCTTACTAGGAGCTATATCTTTTATAGTATTTATTGGACTATTATATCTATTTGTTAAATAAAATATTATTTTTATGACCTTAGGCATAAAAATACCTCGGAAAACTTAAATTTACTTAAGGTTGTAGAGAAATAAAAAAAGTACTTATTATCTAAGTACAAATGATAATACAGTAGTTAAAGAGAAAGCTACTGCTAAGAAAAGCATAATGTAAGCAAATATTCTATTACTTAGATTTTGCTTCTTTTTCTTTTTACTCATAATCTATACACCTCAATATAATTGTATCAAATATTAGTCATATTTTCAATATCTATTAATATAATTTAGTGGTGATAATATGAATAAGAAATTAAATAGAGGACTAGCTATAATTATACCAGATAAAAAAGTAAATACTTTTATAATGTTTATAATAATATTAGGAATAATATCCGGATCATTATTTCTCGTAGTATTAAAAGATACTGATCGTAACTTAGTAATAGAAAAGATTAATACATTCTTCACTAATATAAATACCAATAATATAAATAATATAGAAGCTTTTAAAAATGCTTTTATTGAAAATATAATATTTGTAATCTTAGTATGGATACTAGGAATGTCTATTATTGGAATAATTATCAATATATTTATGATATATTTAAAAGGATTTATCATAGGTTTTTCCTTATCTTCATTCTTCTTAGTATATAAATATAAAGGCCTATTAGCAGCCCTTATCTATACTTTTCCTACTAGTATAATAAATATCTTAGTATGTCTATTACTAGGAGTATACTCAGTACTATTTACAATAAACCTATGGAAGATAATCTTTTTAAAAGAAAAAGATTATAATATGAAAAAATTTATAAAGAAATACTTCTTAATACTAATATTATGTATAATATTAATACTAATATCATCATTAACAGAAGGATTCCTAGTACCATCATTATTAAAATTAGTAATAAAACTATTTATTTAAATAATAAAATATGATATAATGACTACTAGTGAGGTGATTAACCATGAAAACAGTAGTCATTGGTATGTCAGGAGGAGTAGATTCCTCAGTAGCGGCTATCCTATTAAAGAAAGCTGGTTATAATGTCATAGGTTTATTTATGCGTAATTGGGATAGTACTATTAATAACGATTATCTAGGTAATCCAAATTTAAATAATAATATATGTCCTCAAGAACAAGATTATAATGATGCCTTAGAAGTATGCAGGAAGATAGATATCCCATTACATAGAGTAGATTTTGTTAAAGAATACTGGGACTTTGTCTTTACTTATTTCTTAGAAGAACTAAAAAAAGGTAGAACTCCTAATCCAGATGTTATGTGTAATAAATATATAAAGTTTGATTTATTTGTTAAAGAAGCAAAAAAACTAGGAGCAGATTATATTGCTACTGGTCATTATGCTAGATTAATTGATGGTAAACTAGCTAAAGCAGTAGATAAGAATAAAGATCAATCATACTTCTTAGCATATGTTAATAAAGATATTTTTAAAGATGTTTTATTCCCTCTAGGTGAAATAGAAAAACCAGAAGTTAGAAAGATTGCTAGAGAATATGGTTTAGTTACCGCTAGTAAGAAAGATTCTACTGGTATATGTTTTATTGGAGAAAGAAATTTTACCCAGTTTCTAGAAAATTATTTACCCAATATTCCTGGTGATATAGTTAATATTGATACAGGTGAAATACTTGGTAAACACATTGGCCTTATGTATTATACCATTGGCCAAAGAAGAGGATTAAATATTGGTGGTACTAAAGATAGAACTTTTGTTGTAAAAAAAGATTTAGATAAAAATATATTATATGTAGCAGTAGGAGATGATAATAAGTATTTATATTCTAGTACTGCTGTTATAGAAGAATTTAATTATTTAACTGATAAAAGACCTAGTAAATGTACTTGTAAATTTAGATATCGTCAATCAGATATAGATATTAATGTAAAATACTTAGATAATAATAATTTATTACTTAGTTATAAAGGATCTAAGGCAGTTACTCCTGGACAATTCTGTGTTCTATATGATAAAGATATATGTCTAGGTGGAGGTATAATTAAAGAAGTAAAATAATAATTAAGGCACTGTAAGCTATAATCTTACAGTGTTATTTTTAGCTTGTAATCTAAAAATAATATGTCATCCACATCTATTATATATAAGCAAATAATATCTTATAAATAAAGAAAAAAATAAAAAAGCACTAGTAATTTTACATATAGTATGATATAATTGTAAATGTAAAGTTATAAACAATTATAAACAATAGGAGGATGACTAACAATGAATGTTGTCGAGAAAGTTAATTTAATATTAAAAAAGGCTAATATTTCCAAAGTAAACCTATCAAAGTATTTAGGAGTATCAAGACAAATGGTTTACAATTATTTTGATGGTGACGATTTATCAAAACTTCCAAACGAGAAGTGTCAACTACTATTTAATTTACTTGACGTCACATCAGAAAAAGAAATATTAGACATAAACATAACAAATGATTATCTTCAAAGAGTAGGGAGCAAAATATTTGATACAAAGAAGAGTACACCAAAAAAAGAAGAATCAATTGACTTAGCAGGTTTAAAAAAAGACGAAATAATGTTAATTGGTGAAATTAGCCAAATGCTTAAGAATATACTTATTGAGAATAAAGGTAGAGAAGGGGAGGCCTATACTACTGTTGAGTATGTCCATCACTTTATTGAAAACTTAAGTACTACTAAAGAATTAAAATATATTCTAGGATATTTCTCTAAGAATTTTGGTTATACCGATCCCAATAAATTTGCTTTCGATGAAAATAATCAATATATATTAGAAAGCATTATGTACTCTGCTATGACATTATATAGTAATGGGGGAGCTTCTCGTACTAAACTTACTGAATCACATCGAAGATGGGAAGCTATGTTAAATAGCAAAAAAGAAGAAAAATTAACTAGAACACAAGAATTAAATACTGCTAAAATAAGAGCCTTAAGAGAACTAGGATATGATGAAATAGATAAAAATAATGCTAGTGAAGTATTAGACAAAATAGCAGAAATTATGGCTCAAAAATTTTAAAGGAATGATTAAAATTATGAAAAAAACATTATTTGCGATTTTAATATGTGGATTTATGGTATTAACACTTACTGGCTGTGTCAATAAAATCGAAACAAACGATAATGTAAATAAAATAAATAAAGTAAGTATTGATGAATTAAATGATATTAATAATAAAATTATCTTTTATTTTAATGATAATGGTACATCTATATATGATAATTATAGTTATAACTATGTAGATGAAAATGATATGGTTGTTATTGTTGGATTAGTAGATAACAGTGAAGAAGAACAAGAATGGTTTAGAAAAAATATAGTTGATTCGAAGTATATTAGATTTGAACAAGGAAACCATCCTGTTAATGAATAATATGTCCCCTACTTTAATTTTTACTAAAAATAGGGAAGAGCTATAATAATATATTTATGATTATTTAAATGAATTTATTAATAAGTAGATGATGAATTATCCATCTCAAATTAAATTAGAACGTATATAATTAATTAACTGTATAATAATATATAAATAAATAATTATATAGTTAATTTTTTTATAAAATAAATTTATATATAAATTTATATTTAGAATAATATCTATAATAATATTATATGTAATATAAAAAGAGAAATACTATCTAAAACCTTATTTTATATGGTAATTTAAGGTTAACAACTATATTACTTTTAATCAAATATCTTACTTCCTATAATTAATATTATGTTAACTTCTATAAAAAAGAGAATATAAGTATAATATAATTAATTTAGTAAATACTATTATTGGAGGTAATTAAAATGAGTAAGAAAAACAAAGATAATAAGACTAAGACTAAATCTAATAATTTTGATTGTCATTGTAATGATGTTAATTTAGATACTGATATGTCTTGTGATTGTCATAAAGATAATTGTCATTGTACTAAGAAGAATAGTACTAATAATTTTGAAGAAAAAGGAGAATAGGGTTACCTACTCTTCTTCTTTTAATTTATCTAATAAAGAATTATATTCATTAGTAATTTCTTCTAATCTTTCTTTAGTTTTAGCTTCATATCTAGTTGTTATATTAGGAGTAGTATTAGACTTTCTAACTAGAGCAAAACCATCATCATATAATACTTTAACACCATCAATAGTAAGATAGTTATAACCCTTTTCTTTAGCATACTCCTCTACTCTACTTACGATTTTATCTTTAATAGCATCTTCTACTGGAACTTTATTTTCATCAGTAGAATAATATACTGGGATATTATCTAGTAATTCAGTACATTTCCTATTAGTTTTAGATAAAATTTCTACTAATCTTAAACCAGCATATATACCATCATCATTACCAATAAATTTATCTCTAAAATATAAATGTCCTGACATTTCTCCACCAAATGGATAATCATTCTCGACAGATATTTTCTTAGTATAAGAGTTACCCGTTCTAGTTTCTACTGGTTTAACACCTAATTTAATTAATTCATCTTTTAAAGCCTTAGAACATTTAACATCAAAGAAACCTTCTTTTTTAGCTACTTTATTATAAATATCTCTCCATATTATTATCATAAATTTATCTATTGGTATCATATTACCTTGATTATCCACTACCCCTACTCTGTCACCATCACCATCAAAGGCAATACCACAGTCAGCTTTTACTTCAAGTACCTTTTCTTTTAGTTGTTTTAGATTCTCTTCTACCGCAGGATCAGGATGGTGATTAGGAAAAGTTCCATCTGACTCATCAAATATAGGAATATATTCTATATACTCATTACTTTTAAAGATATCATGAGCTACAATACTAGTAGTACCATTACCACAGTCATATACTACTTTTAATTTATTATCACCCATATCAATATGATTATGTATCATCTTAACATAGTCTTCCTTAATATCAGCATATTCTATCATACCATTTCCTTCAGAATAAATACCATTTATTATTACATAGTATAAATCACTTACATCTTTACCAAACATATTATGAATACCATTATAACTCATTTTAAAGCCATTATATTCTTTAGGATTATGTGAAGCAGTAATCATAATACCAGCATGAATATTTAGTTTATCCCAAGCATAATAGTACATAGGAGTAGTTACTAAACCAAGTCTAACAACATTTACTCCTCCCTCAGTTAATCCTTTTACTAAGTTTTCTTCAATTATTGGACTAGATAATCTATTATCATAACCTACAATCATTTTATTTTTACCAAAACTTAATAATTTAGTAGCATAAGCTCTACCTATATGATATGATATCTCTTCAGTAATATCTTCATTCCATATACCTCTTATATCATATTCTCTAAACATTAATCTATTTAATTCCATATTTAATCTCTCCTTTTATATAATTCATAATTTTCTTTTAATATATCAGTACTAACATTTGTATATATCTGAGTAGTAGTAATACTAGAATGTCCTAACATTTCTTGAATAGTACGAAGATCTGCTCCATTATTTAATAGATGAGTAGCAAAAGAATGCCTTAACATATGTGGAGTAATATTCTTATCAATATTCTTTTGTTTAGCTATATCTTTTATAATAAGAAAGAAACCTTGTCTACTTATCTTTTTACCATGATTATTTAAGAATATATTTTCAGTATAATAACCTTTCTTCATACTATCTCGATATTCATAGATATATTTCTTTAAGTATTCTACTGCTAGTTCTCCTACTGGAACTATTCTTTCTTTATTTCCTTTTCCAAAACATTTAACATAACCATTATCTAAATCAATATCTTTTAATTTCAAATCTACTAACTCACTTACTCTAAGTCCTGAAGAATACATAAGTTCTAGCATAGCTTTATTTCGATAATCAAAAGCATTATTTAATTCTATATCTAATAAATTATCTACTTCTTCTATTGAGAGAATATTAGGTAATTTTCTTCTTACTCTAGGCTTATCTATTTTAATACTTATATCTTCAATATGATACTTTTCACTTAGATATTTATGAAATAACTTTATAGATACTATCTTTCTAACAATACTAGTCTTTTCATAATTATCTTTATCTAAGTATGTAAGATAATCAATTATATCTTCTTCTTTAATATTCAAAGCATTATTTATATGTTTCTTTCCTTCTATATATTCTAAATATTTATATATATCTTCAATATAAGATTCTACTGTTGTATCTATTTTCTTTAATTTAATAGCGGTTAATTCTATCTTATATTCACTTAATATATCTTTATTTTTTTTACTTAGTTTTAAATTATCTATCTTTATCATATTACCTACTCTCATATAAATTATATCATTTATAATTATTTTAGTAAACTTAATAACATTTATTTTACATTTATTTATTCACTATAAGCCTTACTATGTAAGTCTTATTAGTGTTAACTAAAGCCTTATATTAAGTCTTTAGTTAATATATCTACATATCTATTATATATAAGCAATAACTATATACTAAAAAATAGATTATTATGCATAATCTACTTATTTATATCTTTATTGGTGTCTAATTCATTTTTAATTCTATTTATAACATAAGTCTTCTCGTTAGGATATTTAGTATAAAATGTTATTAATTTTACTCCAATATCATTACATATTTTCTTGACTTTCATATCACGATCTCTTCTGTTATAATTGTTATGAGTTTGATCATTTATTTCAATTAATAGAAGTAGTTCTTGATAATCCTTACTAAATATTGCAAAATCAATATTTCTAAATAATTCACTATAATATCTATTATTATTTATTTTCTTAGTGACTGCTGCTAAATTAAGTTGTGGTACTATTTGGTATTCATCTTCTAATTCTTTTATATTTTGATAGAATTTATATTCATAATTAGTCATAAAATTTCTTTTTTGATATATTGTTTCTTCTCTGATAATTTCTTTTTTCTCATTAATTAATCCTAAAAATACTAATATTTTATATATTATTTCTCGCATATTTACTTCTACTCCACTTCTTAGTTACCCTCTAATTATATCTTTTTAAATATTATAATTATGATTTGTTAATTTAAAAGTGAATTTATAAATGCAAATATGCTTAGATTAACTGATAGTTAACAAAAAAATAATTAGATTAAATTCTAATTATTTATCACTGGTACCATTAATTAAGTTAATTATAAACATTAAAGGCCAGAATATTATTTGAAACATTAGTTTAAACATATATCCCATTAATTTAAATGGCCAAAGGAATAATTTTATTAGCATTATACTACCTTCTTTCTAATAATAATTTGCACCTTTAGGAGCAGGTTTTGTTTTAATCCAGTTATCAATATTTATAGATAACTCTTTTTCTTTATCTAAATATTCTTTTTCATTAAACGGTCCATATATAATATCGTCGTGCATATTTATAATATAATAAACTACTTCTTCTTTACAATTTAAGCATTTTGTAATTACAAAAGTATCATTATATTTAAATTCAGTAATACTATCATTAATAGTATCAGTTAAAATATTATCTTCTCTTTTACCAATAGTTATTTCTTTACTATTAACTCGCCATATTTCATAATTATTATGAAGCTTATAGTGCCAATCTCCTTGTTTAGTACCTACTATAAAGGTAAGTATTAGAATTATAGGTATTATAATACATATCAAAACTCCTAATACAATGATTAATATAATTTTCTTTTTATTCATATCTATCTCCTTGCTTATAGTTTAATGTATTAATTTATAAATGTCAATTATTTATTTACTTTAACTTATAAATAAGTTATAATATAAAAGAAGAAAGAGAGTTGATATAAATGGATAAATTAATAAAAGAAGCTTTATTAAAGGAAGAAAAAAGACAAAATGATAACATAGAACTTATTGCTAGCGAGAACTATGTATCTAAAGATATATTAGAATTACAAGGTAGTATATTTACTAATAAATATGCTGAAGGATATCCAGGTAAAAGATATTATGGAGGATGTGAAAATGTTGATATAGTTGAAAATTTAGCTATTGAATATGTATGTAAGTTATTTGGATGTAAATATGCTAATGTACAACCTCATAGTGGTAGTTCAGCAAATATGGCTATATATAGAGCATTACTTAATCATGGTGATACTGTTATGGGAATGAATTTATCTGATGGAGGTCATTTAACTCATGGTCACCCTCTTAATTTTAGTGGTATAGATTATAATATTGTTGATTATAAAGTAGATCCTGATACTGGTTATTTAGATTATGATAATATTAGAGAAATTGCTTTAAAAACAAAGCCTAAAATGATAATAGCGGGAGCTAGTGCCTACTCTAGAAGTATTGATTTTAAAAAATTTAGAGAAATAGCAGACGAAGTTAATGCTTACTTATTTGTAGATATGGCCCATATTGCCGGTTTAGTCGCAGCCCATCTACATATGAATCCCGTTGATTATGCTGACGTAGTTACTTCTACTACTCATAAAACTTTAAGAGGCCCTAGAGGAGGTATTATTCTTACTAATAATGAAGAGATTATAAAGAAAATAAATAAAACTATTTTTCCTGGTATTCAAGGTGGACCACTTATGCATGTAATTGCTGCTAAAGCACAATGTTTCTATGAAGCATTAGATCCATCATTTGTAACTTATCAAGAACAAGTACTTAAAAATATTAAAGCTTTATCTGATTATTTAATTAGTAAGGGTATGATTGTTATTTCTGGTGGTACTGATAATCATTTAATATTATTAGATGTATATAATTCACTTGGTATTACCGGTAAAGAAGCTGAAGAAATATTAGATTCAGTACATATTACAGTTAATAAAAATACTATACCTAATGAAACACTTAGTCCTATGAAAGCAAGTGGTATTCGTATAGGAAGTCCTGCAATGACTACAAGAGGATTAAAAGAAGAAGATTTTATCACTATTGGAGATATTATATATAATGTATTAAATAACTACAATAATGAAAGAGCTTTAGATAGAGAAAAGAAAAGAGTATTAAGTTTAACTAATAAATATAAGATGTATAATTAATAATGAAGAATTAGCAAACAAAGACTTAAATAGTCCGTTTATTCTTCAAAGACCCTAGCGGTCCGTTGAAGGTAGTTCTTTATGGGCTATCTTCATTTTATTATAAAGGAATAGTGATGTTA
>CAKPIH010000011.1 GCA_934162325.1 uncultured Bacilli bacterium | reverse complement strand
ACAATTAAAAGAGAGTTTACATTTTTTGTAAATTCTCTCTTTTCTTATAAAAATATTATTTTAAATTATTATTATTGTAAATAAAGTCAACAATATTAACATTATTAATTCCATCAATATTTTTTTGTAAAATTAAATCTGATACAAATAAATATCTTGGATACATTTCTTTTATTTCATAAAAAGGTTTATATTCTCTTTCTTTAGTCTTTTCATCATCTATATTTTTAGAAACTTGAATATAATAATAATTGTCAACACCATATCTAGCAATAAAATCACATTCCAAAGAACCTATTCTACCAACACTTAAACTATAATTTTTACTTTTTAAGTACGAATATAAAACATTTTCTAAAACAGGACCATAATTAATTCTATTATCAGTATTTATAGTATAATATATACTTAAATCTGCCAGATAATATTTCTTTTCACCATCCAAAACTTTTTTTGATTTGATATCAAACAAATCACAAGGATAAATAATCTTAGCATTTTCTAATATTTCAACATATTTTTTTATTGTTCTCCTATCTACTGCTATTCTAAGATTGCCACTAATATATTCAAATATACTATTAATAGATATTATTGCCCCAAAATTATTAACAACAAATTTTTGAACAACTTCAAATAATGCTTTATCTTTAATTTTACTATATCTTTTTATATCTTTTTCAAATATTTGACTTATTATGTTCTTTGTATATAATAGTTTATCTTCATGGGAAGAATAATATAATGAACCTGGAAAACCACCATCTCTAATAAATTCCTCAAATTCCAAATAAATGTTAGGATTAACTTCTTTTTCTAAAAATCTTTTCATATCAACATACTCATAGAAATTGAGAGGCATCATTTCTATTTCTATATATCTACCAGTTAATTTAGTAGCAAGTTCACCACTAAGTAAATAAGAATTAGAACCAGTTAAAAATATTGAAAATCTATCCTCTTCTCTATAAGCATTAATAACTTTTTCAAAGTCTTTGACATTTTCTACCTCATCAATAAAAAGATATTTAAAGTCATTATCTGTAATCATCTTATCTATTACTTTTTCTAATTCTTTAGGCTTTGTAATATTTTTATACTCTTTTTTATCTAGTTCAATATTAATAATATCTTTTTCTGAAACACCTCTCGCAATTAATTCTTCTATAATTGATTTTAAAAAATAAGATTTTCCACATCTTCTTATACCAGTAATAACTTTTATCATTGTATCATCATAAAAGCCTCTGATTTTTTTTAAATATTCCTCTCTTTTATATATTTTTTGCATTTTTATCACCATCTACATTGTATCAAAATATAGTCAAAAAGTCAACGTTATCGACCACTTTTAGGGTCCAGAAGGTCAAAAGTGGTCGATAACTGCCATTTTTTCATATTTTTTTATCTTTTTTAATAATATTATCACATTAAAATATCAACAAATTCGGAATTCAATTCCGAAAATGTATAAAATATTAAGATATATCTTTTACCTCTTTTCTTTTTATAAAACTAATTATAAATATTAATACTATCGATATATATAATATTATCTTAATATCATTAATAAAATAACCTATTAAACAGAAGATACTTCTAGTAAAACAAAAAATTATTTCTACTAATACTATATACCCTTTTATATTAATGTCTTTATTAATATTATAAATATTTTCCGCTGATACAATTTCAAACATCTTAATACCAAGACCTTCAAAGAAACCTATTACTAATATCAAATACTTACTAGTAATATTTAATTTTAATAATAATATTATACAAAACAATATATTTAAGTATTTAAAATATTTATTATCATCTATCTTTCTAACAAAGAAGTAAATAAATATACAAGCACTAACACCCATTATAGCATTAAATATACCAATATATTCAATCTTATTATTTATAAATAAATATAAATATAATGGCTGAAGAGATAAATTAATTACTTTAGCCTGCTCCAAGATAAAAAATAGTAGTTTATTCTTCTCTATTTTTTGATATTTAATTATCTTATTATTTTCTTTAATATCTAACTTAAATAAAGGTATTATTGCTAATACAGATAAAATTATTACTATTATAGCAAGTACTATTAAAGATAATTTCTTAGTAACATAACTAACTATAATAGGAGCCACAATTAAACCAATATTACTAAAAATTAAGATACTTCCTATTTCTTTTTTTCTTTCTTTATCCATAGCCTTAATAGCAAAGTAATGCCTTAAACTATGATAACTATAACAGCCTATTCCATATATAATACTAAATATTATTAGATTACTAATAGTTTTATCCATCGTAGACATAAAATAAAAGCTTATACTAAAAATTATACTAGAAAGTATTAATATATATTTAGCATTAATATACTTAGTTAAATAAATAACTATAACACTAATAATACCTCCAACAAAATATAAAATAGTAAAAAATAATAATATTTCTTTTAAAGAATATCCCATTTTATATAATAGTACAGAAGAAAAGACTTCTACTATATTTCTAGCAATAGTAGATATCATAATAAATAAATTATATTTTTTAATATTTGACATATAATCACCATTATTATTATGTATTTTTTATATTATATGATACAATATAAAGAGGTGATTTATTATGTTTAAATATACATTAGATAATAAAAGATATCATACACTTAATTACTATCTAAAAAACAAATTTAATGATAAAGTAATAAAAATAAGTTTAAATGGTAATTTTACTTGTCCTAACATCGATGGTACTAAAGGCTATGGTGGTTGTATATATTGTTCTAAAAGTGGTTCAGGTGAACATGGAGGTAATCCTAACAAAGATTTAACAACACAGTTTAATGAAGTAAGAGAAGTAATAGAAAAGAAATGGCCTAGTAATAAATATATCGCTTATTTCCAAGCACGAACTAATACTTATGCCCCTCTTAATGTATTAAAAGAAAAGTATGAAGAAGTATTAAAAATAGATAATGTTATAGGTTTATTTATTGCTACTAGATGTGATGCTATAACCAAGGAAACACTAGATTACTTAGAAGAACTAAATAAAAGAACTTTCTTAGTAATAGAATTAGGCCTTCAAACTATTCATGAGAGTACTTCTAAATTAATTAATCGTGGTCATACCTTAAAAGAATTTGATGACATGGTCAAAAAACTAAGAGATAGAAATATTAATGTAGTTGTACATATAATTAATGGCCTACCCTATGAAACTGAAGAAATGATGTTAGATACAGTTAAACACTTAAATAATCTTGATATTCAAGGCATTAAAATACATATGTTAAATATATGTAAAGATACTCCTATTGAAACATTATATAATAAAGAACACTTTCATATTCTTACTAAAGAAGAATATATTGATATCGTAATCAAACAATTAGAATTATTAAGAGAAGAAATAGTTATTCATCGAATTACCTCTGACCCTGATAAAGACACTCTAATAGAACCTACTTGGTTATTAAAAAAATTCTGTTTACTTAATGATATTGATAAAGAAATGAAAAAAAGAGATACTTACCAAGGTAAATACACCAAATAAAAGACTTCACTCGAAGTCTTTTATTCATAATATTCCACTATTTCTTCTAGATCTTTTCTTGGCCTCATCTTAGGTTCTTGATTAGGATAACCAATAACAAGCGAACTAACTAACTCCATATCATTATGCTTTGTCATATCTAAAATTTCATTTTCTACAAAATCAGTATCTCCTATCCAAAGAGTACCAAGATTTAATTCAGTACTTCTAAGACACATATTCTCTATAGCAGCTCCTACTGATAAAGTATCATATCTATCCCACTCATCATCTTTACTTTTTAATATCAATATAAGTACAGGTGCTTCTTTTATTACATTAGCAGTAAAACTAACACTATATAATCGACCATCTTTATTTTTATTCTGGGCATATTTAATCATTAAATCTGCTATCTCATTTTTCATCTCAGTACTAACTTTAACAAAATACCAAGGTTGTCTATTTTTAGCAGATGGTGCTAACCTACCAGCATTTAATATATCTAATATTTGTTCTTTACTTACTTTAACATCTTTATATTTTCTAATACTTCTTCTATCCTCTATTGCTTTTATTGCATCCATATTTATCCTCCATCATAAAGAAATTATATTATTTTTATTTAACTTTGTCAATTACCTAAACTAAATGATTAATAGAGAGACTTAATTATTTAAGACTCTCTATTACCTATGAAGACCTAAGGCTTCATAGGATATTAAAAGAACTAGTTTTAACTAGTTCTATATTTTTAGAATAATCTTAATATATCATTAAAAGTTACATATACCATAAGAAGCATAAGTAGCATAAAGCCTATACTATTTACCATAGCCTCTGTCTTAGCAGGTACAGGTTTTCTTCTTATCTTTTCAATAATTAAGAATAATACTCTACCACCATCAAAAGCAGGGAATGGAAGTAAGTTAATAACTCCTACATTCATAGATAAGTAAGCAGTCAAATACATAATATTTTGAAATCCTTGTTTAGCCTGAGAATCCACTATCGAATAAATACCAACTGGACCAGATAAATCTTTAGCAGATACACCACCAGTAAATAATTGTTTAATAGTAGTAAGCATTAATTTATATAAACTAACAGTAGTCTCTCCTGCATAAGTAATAGAACTAACAAATCCTCTTCTAACAGTATTATCAATTCCTATACCAACAACATAACTCTTATTACCATCTTTATCCTCTATTGTATTAGGTTTTACTATTACAGTTCTCTTATTACCATCTTTATCTTTTAGTACAAAAGAAATATCATTACCTTTAGAAGAAGCAATATATAATTGTACTTCACTCCAACTAGATACCCTATTACCATCTACTGATAATATCTTATCGCCTTCTCTAATACCAGCAGTATAAGCAGGATAATCAGGACTAACATTAGCTACAATTGGTTTAGTAGAAATACTACCATATATTAAAGCCATTACAAATAATAATACAAAAGCAAAAATAAAGTTAAAACTTGCTCCCGCTATCATAATAATAAATCTTTGCCATACTGGCTTAGTATATAGCATTCTCTTCTTATCTATTTTAGTATTATCATCAGCATCTTCTCCCGCTAATGAAACAAATCCTCCTATCGGTATTGCCCTAATACAATATTCAGTCTCTCCACCTTTCTTCTTATGATGTAATAACTTTGGTCCCATACCTATAGAGAACTCATATACATATACACCAAATAATTTAGAAAAGATAAAATGTCCAAATTCATGAACTAATACAATTCCCCCTAATATTAATATAAACCATAATATTGCCATTCATTTTCCTCCTTTACAATATATTAAGCATTATTAACATACCAAGTGATACAAATATCACACTATCAAATCTATCTAATATACCACCATGTCCTGGTATAATATTAGAATAATCTTTCTTATCAAAATATCTCTTTATAGAACTAAATACTAAGTCTCCACTTTCACTTAAAAATACTAATACCAAAGACATAATAATAGTCTTAATAATAGACAAATCTCCTACTAAAGAGTAATAAAACATTGTACCAATAAAACAACCCATAATTCCTCCTATTAAGCAACCTTCTATTGTTTTTTTAGGAGATATATCAGTAAATCTATGTTTACCTATTAACATTCCACTAATATAAGCATACGTATCAGTAATAAAAGCTATTACAAATATATATATACCCTTAAATATATCACTACTCATCATATCTATTATATTTAAGAAAGCATACCCTATAAAATATATTATTCCAAATAAATACAAACCATCATTTATATTATATCTATCTTTATCATCATAGAAGATAATAGGTAATATCAAAGATATTAAACTTATACATATTACTACTTTATTATCTAATTTCAATACTAAATTATTTATCATAAAGAATATCATTAATAAATAACTAATTATCTTTATCAAATCAATCTTTCTCTTTTTATATTTAATATCAATTAATTCTCTTAAACCTAGTAAAGAAACAACCGTCATAGTAATACTAAAAGCAGTATTTCCTAGTAATAAAGAAGTTATTAATATAAATAAAACAATAAAAGCTCCTAATAATCTTTTCTTCATACTACCTCCTATGCAATTTTATAGTCATCTTCAAGTGAAAAAATTACATTCTCTTCAATCCAATTCTTTCTAGGTTCTACAGCATCACCCATAAGTACAGATACTCTCTTTTCAGCAAGAGCAGCATCAGATATATTTACTTTTATTAGTTTTCTTTCTTTAGGATCCATAGTAGTCTCCCATAACTGATTAGCATTCATTTCACCAAGTCCTTTATATCTTTGAACTTTATAGTTTACTCTACCACTAGTTTCATCTTTTAATTCTTCATTACTCCAAGCATATACATGCTTATTACTATAACTAACCTTATATAAAGGAGGCATTGCTATATATAAATGACCCTCTTCAATTAAAGGCTTCATATATCTATAGAAGAAAGTTAAAAGTAAACACTGAATATGAGCACCATCATCATCGGCATCGGTCATAATAATAATCTTACCATAATTAATATCTTTAACATCAAAATCCGTTCCTACTCCAGCACCAATTGTATAAATCAAAGTATTAATTTCTTCATTCTTAAAAATTTCTTCCATTCTTGTCTTCTCAGTATTTAATACCTTACCTCTAAGCGGAAGAATAGCCTGTGTCTTTCTATCTCTGCCTTGTTTAGCACTACCACCAGCAGAATCACCCTCTACAATAAATAACTCTTTTTCCATAGCCTTCTTACTTTGAGCAGGTGTTAATTTACCCGATAATAATCTTTCAGTCTTTTTATTATCTTTACCTTTTCTAGTTTCTTCTCTTGCCTTTCTAGCAGCTTCTCTAGCTTCTTTTCCTTTTAAAGCTTTACCAACAATCTTTGTAGCTACAGCTTTATTCTCTTCTAAAAAGAATTTTAACTTTTCAGTAACTATTGCTTCTACTATTGTTCTAGCAACAGGAGTACCAAGTTTAGCTTTAGTCTGACCCTCAAATTGTAATAAATCTTCTGGTATTTGAACAGATATAATAGCGGTAAGTCCCTCTCTAACATCAGAACCATCAAAACTTTTATCTTTCTTTAAATATCCATTAGTCTTAGCATAATCATTAAGAACTTTCGTAATAGCAGTCTTAAATCCAACTTCATGAGTACCACCATCACTAGTTTTAACATCATTAACAAATGATACAATATTCTCAGCATAACTATCAGTATATTGCATAGCTATTGATACATTTACTTTGTCTTTACTAGCACTAAAACATAATGGTTTATGAAGTACACCTTTATTTTCATTCAAATATTCACAGAAGGCCTCTAACCCATTCTCATAATGATATTTTTCACTTCTACCTTCTATCTCATCTACTACTTCTATAGTTAGACCACTAATTAAAAAAGCACTCTCTTGCATTCTCTCACATATAGTAGAAAAACTAAATGTTGTTGTCGAAAATATAGTAGGATCAGGTTTAAATTTAACAGTAGTTCCCGTCCTATTAGTAGTACCTACTTTCTTAAGAGGAACAGCTACCTTACCACCATCTTCAAACTTAATATAATATTCTCCGCCATCTCTTCTAGTTACTACCTCCATAACTGAACTTAAAGCATTAACAACTGATCCACCAACACCATGTAAACCTCCAGATACTTTATAACCACCTTCACTAAATTTACCACCAGCATGAAGTACAGTATAAATAACTTCCGGTGTACTCTTACCTGATGAATGCATACCAACAGGAAGTCCTCTACCTTTATCAGTTACACTAACACTACCATCCTTATGAAGAACTATCTTTAAATGATTACCATAACCATTTAATGCTTCATCAATAGAATTATCTACTATTTCCCATACTAAATGATGTAATCCTCTTTTATCAGTAGAACCAATATACATACCAGGTCTCTTTCTAACGGCTTCTAATCCTTCTAGTATCTTAATTGAACTCTCATCATATTTTGCTGTCATTTATATCACTCTCTCTATCAATTCCATATCAATTATACTATAAAATAACATCTCTATCAAGGTATTTGTCATTCAATTTGACAAAAAAAAGAACAATTAATTCAAATTGCTCTCTAATATTTCTTTAAATTTTAAACAATCATCAATACTATAATTATTAATTAAACTAATAGTAACAGCATCATCAATACTAACATTATTACTATTTGTAAAATCTTTTAACTCACTAAGCATAGCAATAAACTTCTTATAATCTTCTAATGAATAACTATCTTTCCTAATTTTTTCATTAGAAGTAACAACATCTACTTTACCAGTATTATCTAATTCATTAGTTACTTCACATATATTATCATTACCAGAAGATTCTGAGGTAACCATAGTATCAACAATATCATTTTTATCCTCTAACGAATCTAAAGAAACAGTATTAATTCTTAAATTATCCTCAGCTTTATTATTCTTAATAATAACAACTTTATCCTCATTAGCATCATTTACTATATCTTGAAATGATTCAATATTACTTTTTTCTTTATATTCTTTATACTTATTTTCAAATACTTCTTGTGGATTAACAATATCATGTGCATCAACACTTAATGCATTTTCATAATAATTAACAGGTATACGTCCATTTAAAATATCATCAAAAGTAACAACATTACTATTATTTTCTTTAACATCATCATAAACTATATTAGTATCAACATTACTTACTTCATCAATAACCTCAGGTTTTACATTATTACTTTCTATTTCATAAGTTACTATAGAAGGTTCTTTTACCTCAGATACCGCTTCAACTGGTGTTAAAACATTATTATAACTAGAGGTATCTTTAGTAATATCAATTCCTTCTACATCAGAATTTGTATCACAAGTAACAACCTCTCTTCTCTTATTACCAATTCTATCACAAATAACTGAAGTAGTATAAACAACAATTAAAGATAATACCCATACAATAAATAAACCAATACTAATTTCTAATACTGCTACTAAATTAATATTAGTATATAATTCATTAGGAGTAAAAACATCAATCTTATTCTTAGCAATAATATTAAGAATAATAGTAAGTAATATATTATTCATAACAAAAGTAATACCATTAATAATCTTATATATTTTATTAAGCATCTTATTAAACATACTAGTAATAAAAGCAATAGCCACAATAAGTAATGTACCAACATAAACATACACGGATGGAAAATAAATATTACTAAAAAATATAGTCATAAAATTATCAAATACTTCTGCTAACTCTTTATAATTAATTACAATATCAATACCAAGTATTAACAATAAAGATAAAGTAATAACCATAATATATTTCCTATTATCAATCTTTTTAATCAAATATAAAAATGTAGCAATAACCAAAATCCCAAGAAAAATAAATATAAATTTAACATCCAATATCATATCAAATAATATTTTAAATTTCTCTACAATTGACAAATAAGACATCATTTTCACCCCTTTCTTTAAATTTTATTCAACACTAGTTAAATATGCAATATATATCGTTTGATGATAATTATCATCCTTTGTACAAGTAATAAGTGTAAGCGTAGTATTATTCTTATTTCTAAGAATTCTAACTCTACCAGTCTTTTTTTCATTATATATCTTATCAATTTTATATACATATTTTTTATTATTATAGTGAATAACAATATCATCATTAACTTCTAACATATATAAATTAGCAAAATAACTATTATTATAATTACCAGAATGACCCGCTATAATAAGATTACCACCATTAATATCAGGATAATTAGATTCCGGTAAAACATATAAATTAAACTTAACATTATTAAGATTAGAATCTTTATTATAAAATCCCTTATATAAATTAATCTTACTAATATCAATAATACCTAAATATTCTTCATAAGTATAATTAGGATTTTCCCCTTTATTTTCTTCTACATTATCAATATTTTCATCTTGATTATCAAGACTATCATCCATATTCATTGAAGATAATGCCAAATTCATTTCACTAAATACAACATCCCTTTTATCTTTAATGTAATCAGAAAGCAAAACGAGAGTACCACATATAACTAGTATTACTCCCGCTGCTATTTGATATTTTAAATTAATTTTCTTCATTCTTTTTATAATTTCTGTATACAATTACAGAACCAAGTCCTATAATAAGTAATCCAATTAAAGATGTTGCAATAGTCTTAAATGTTCCTGTACTAGGTACTTCAATAGTTTCAGGAGTATTATACATAATAACCTTACCATCAACAGTACCATCTTCTTTAACTACAAATGTAACAGTCTCTTTAGATAATTCATATCCATCTGGAGCAATTACCTCAGTTAAAGTATATTTACCAGGAGCAAGACCTTCAATAACATGTGATTCATTAGTAGATACCCAAGCTTCAATTAAATTACCTTTTTCATCTTTAAGTTCAAGATGAGCTCCCGCTAACTCTTCACCAGTAGTTACATCAACTTTACTAATTTCAACAACAGTAACAACATTAAGCTTAACAGTAGTACTATCATTTACATTAGAATTTTCTGGATATAAAGCACCAGTATTTTGAACATTAGAACGAGTAGAAGTATAAGCATAAGCCTTATTAATAGTTCCTTTAGCAGAAACATTAACCTGAAACTCATTAGATATTTTTTTAACATTACTTACAGGAACCTTAACTAAGAAAGATTCATTAGTAGCAAAAGTAGTTTTAGCATTTCCCTTTGTATCAGTAACAATAGTACCTTCAGGTGCATTACTTAAACTAACAGTATAATTACCAACAGTACCAGTAGTCTTAACACCCATACTAGAACTTACATAATATTTACCATCACTTGATAAAGATAAATTACTATTACTATTATTAATTTTAATAGAAGGATTAGTATAAGAATAACTATTAGCACCATTAACAAGTTTAGCCATTTCTACAACTATATCACTAGAATTACCACGATAAGTACCATTAGCTAAATTAAAATATTCAAATGTCGAATCATTAGGATTAATTACATACCAAATAGCTAACCCAGTAGTATAATAATCCTTATCAGCATTACCAAATATACTTTTATTTGGATAACCATTTTCCATAACATAAGCAACTTTTGAACTAAGTTCTTTTTGTAAAGTATATTTTTCTGTAGTACCAGAACCAATTGGTGCTTTACTTCTTTCTATACAGTAAATAATCTTACCATCAGTAGTTTTTTTAAATTGTATATCAATATATTGACTACCACTTAAATAACTAGATCCATAAATAGTATGTAATTTACTACCATCAATAACATAACTACTTGGAGCAGTAGTCTCCGCATTAGCAGTACCTATAAATAGCATACTAACTAACATAATTAAACTAAATAAAATATTCTTTAATTTCATAATATAAAACCTCCCTTTGAAATTGGTATATATACTACCACTTTTTTTAAATATTGTCAATAGATTTAAAGAAAAAATAATACGAACAAATATTCAAAAGAAAAATCCATATACATGGATTATTTCTTCTTATCAATCATTTCATTAATTACCGTTCCAAAAGATGCTATACCACTCATATCTGATGGAATAATAATCTTAGTAGAACTACCATCTGCTAATTTCTCTAGTGCTTCATAACTTTTTAAAGTAAGAACTGACGAGTCTGCTTTAGCTTCTTTTAATAATCTAATACCATCAGCCTCTGCCTGCTTCATTTTAAGTAAAGCTTCTGCTTCTCCTTCAGCCATCTTAATTTGTGCTTCTTTATGAGCTTCTGCCTTTAATATAGCCGATTCTTTTTCACCTTCTGCTATCAAAATACTAGATTTCTTTTCCCCCTCAGCTTGAAGAATCTTCTCTCTTCTTTCTCTTTCAGCACGCATTTGCTTCTCCATAGCTTCTTGAATATCTCTAGGTGGAAGTATATTTTTCACTTCTACTCTATTTACTTTAATTCCCCATGGATCAGTAGCTTCATCCAAAATACTTCTCATCTTAGAATTAATAATATCTCTTGAAGTTAAAGTTTGGTCAAGTTCTAACTCACCAATAATATTTCTAAGTGTAGTAGCAGTTAAATTCTCAATAGCATTAATCGGATCTTCGATACCATAAGTATATAACTTAGGATCTGTTATTTGAAAATAAACCACTGTATCTATTTGCATAGTAACATTATCTTTAGTTATAACAGGTTGTGGTGCAAAATCCTTTACTATTTCTTTTAAACTTACTTTATTAGATACCCTATCTACAAATGGTATCTTAAAATGTAAACCATTATTCCATGTAGTTAAATAACTACCAAGTCTTTCTATAACATAACTTCTAGCCTGTGGTACTACTTTAATATTTGGTATTATAAATATTACCACAATTACTAATATAGCAATTAATAATTCCATATTATTTTTCCTCCCATTTTTTTACTTTTAATTTAACACTATTAATAGATAATACTTTTATATTTTCTCCTTTAGAAATATCAGTATCGGAATAAGCTGACCATTTCTTACCATCTACCTTTACTTCTCCAATATCATCTTTAATAATATCCTCAGTTACAATCCCCTTCATTCCTATTATCCTATCAATATTAGTTCTACTATTATTCATTTTAATTTTACTATATAACTTTCTACTAATAGGCATAAGTAATACTCCTACTAAGACAAATATAGCAATTTGTATTAATATATTATCAGTAAATAAAGAACTCACCATAGCAAGTAAACTACTTATCACAAACCAAATACTAACTAAATTAGTTGTAGATATTTCTATTATTCCAAGTATTACTGCTAGTAAAAGCCATATATAAAAATTTTCCATTCTACCACCTACTACAAAATATGTCTCATCTAGTTATAGTATAACAAAATACCAAAGTATTTGCAATAACATTTACCACCTTCCATGAAAATCCAAGGTATTTTCATGTCCAATCTAGCCTAATTCTTAGTCTATATTGGAGTCTTTAGTAGACTATCATATTCATAGTTATTACTATATACTAAATTTAACTTGCAAGTTTACTATCACCAGTTTTATAATCTATTATAATATCATCCTCGATATTATAAACAAAAACATTAAATTTAATACCTTCGCCATTATCTTCAACTGAGTATGCTTCCATTTCTACTCCTGTTGCTACTAGATTATTACCTTCAAATACTGGTGTTACCCTATATAAAACATGATTACCAGTATCTTTAATGTATTTAGTTACCATATTTTCAAATTGTAACATTCCTTTAGTATTCATACTCCTAGTACAAGTAATTAAATTTTTTTCATTAGCATTTTCCCCAGTTAACTGGTATCCAATTAAATGACATCTATTATATAAATATTTACCATCTATATGATCATATTTAACAGTATGCCAACCACTTGGTTTTATAAAGCCAATAGAGCCCCTCTTTTCAGTAGGCATTAACTCTTTACTTATATTAGCATAAGCAACACCACATCTACCTAACGAATCAAGTTCACTATACTTTTCAAAACTATCAGTAGTATATTCTTCTTCTTTAAAATAAGGATTATTATCATCAACTATAACATAACTATTACCATTATAATCTGGTAAATTCTCAATATCATAACTTTCATTAGATGTATTTATTATACTATATGTATAATTATATATATCGTCTTTGAAATAAAATAAGACTCCTAACAATAAAATAAAAACAAATAATTTACTTCTCTTCTTCATATTCTTACCTCTATTTAAGTATATCATAAATTATTTGTTTTTTATATAATTAATATTTATTTTATGAGCAAAAATATCATATCTTATTCGAGTAAAAGTATTTTAATTCTATTAAATTATTTTTCTTTTAATTGCTTATCCATATCAACATATCTTCTATCAAGTGCATTCTCACTAGTTATGGCACTATGACCAGTTTGCATCTCATAAGATTCTTTTGCTATTTTAGATACATCACCACCTCTTTTGGCAACTTTTAAATTATCTTTTAATCCTTGCGGTCTCTCCTTTTTAGCTATATCTCTTGCAGTTACCTCCCCCAAATCAGTTAGTATTACTTCTATATCTGACATATTATCTCTTAAAGATTCTTTTCTTATACCTTTAAAATCTTTATATTCATTAGCTTTCATACCAGACCAGGCTTTATAAATCTCATTTGTTAATATTGCATATTCATAATTTTTAGTAATACCATTTTCTTTCCATACATCTGTTAACTTCTTACGGTTAAGAATTCCTTTTAATCTTACTTCAATCCAACTATCTGAATATCCTTTCTTACGATAATAATCAATTGCTCTATCAATTGCTTTTTCTGGATCAAATACTTCATCAATTCTTTCTTTTCCTAAAGAGGCTAACCACATTTTAAATGGCTCTGCTTTAGGACTAGGAACTGACTCAATAAGTCTAAATATACCTTCAGTATCAAGTGTATCGGTTTGCCTATTTTTTCCATCAAGGGCTATCATTTTCAACTGCACGATTTTTTCGTGCAATTCACTTCCCTCTTCTTTTAATTTTCTTTTTAAATCGCTCCAATAGTTTCTTGGAATATTAGCATTAGTTAATGCACTAATAACATCAACTACACTAAAATAATAATCTTGTTTTTCACTATCCCAAATACTTCTTATTTCACTACCTTCAAATAAATTTGTGATAGTATCCAATTTATTTTCTTTCAAAATATTGCCTCCTTCTTGCTATTTTTTACTAAGGTGTTATGTGTTGTTACCTTAGTTTACCTGTATTACTACAGGTCATCTCCTTCCAAATTCATTTTGCCCGGCACTTAAATTAAATTCAATTACTAATATTCCTCGTACCATGCGAGGTTAAGCTCTAATATTAATTAATTATATCATACGGCAGACTATGTCCGCAACCTAACCATCAAAATTTTTCAATTTTTCACAAAAAAAGCAAACCTCCACTTGAAATAGTTTGCCAAAACAGTATAATAACTGTTACGTGCTCTATCGCACACTCAAATTCAATTTAAAACGGTCTATGCCGTAATGTAGTCTATGCTACTAAATATCGGAACCTCAAGAATACTCTTTTGCTCCATGTTTACAATATGCATAACTACTCAGGGAGGTTTGCAATGAATATAATAGAACAAAATAAAGAAAAAATCAATGGTATTTTAGAATATTTATAATTATCTGGAGTTGCTCCAAATAAATGTAGGATATTATCTTTAAATAATATTCCTATTATTGTAACTATAATAATTAATATTATTTGCATAACCATACTATTTCCGATAGCTTTATTAGCTCCTTCTTTATCTTTTTTACCAGAATATAAACTAAATAAAGAGGCTGATCCATCTCCTAGTAAAAGACATATGGCAAGGGCAATTAATATAAATGGATAAACAACATTAGTATCTCCATTACATAGAATACTAATTGCTTCACCAGTTAGGCTATCTACTTCTGATATATGACCAATATATATTTGGTCAACGATGTTATATAATGAAGCTACTAACATTGATATAACACATAGAAGAGAAAACTTTATTAGTAATTTACCTATTTTTCTTTTCCTAAATCTAATTGTTTTTTTCACCATATCCTTAAAAAAACGTACATCCCGTCTAGACTTACGTTTGTATAACAACTCGACCTACTAATTATAACATTTTTTTATTTTGGTATCAATTTTTTAATTTTTTTATTCTATTTTTTGTTGTTATATGATATAATTTACTTGTGTCCTCGTAGCTCAGTAGGATAGAGCAATTGCCTCCTAAGCAATAGGTCGCTAGTTCGATTCTAGTCGAGGACGCCATATATTAAAATAAAGGTCTTATTACAAGACCTTTTTTCTATTATCAGTAATAATTTCATCTACTTTAATATCATATTTATCATTATCTATTTTATTTATTAAACAATCACTATAACATAATCCTATTTTATAGACATCATGATTACTATAAAACTTATCATAAAACCCTCTACCATAACCTATTCTATATAAATCATAAGAAAAACATATACCAGGAGTAATAGATACAGTATTACTAAAATCTTCTATTTTATTATTACTAGTAGGTTCTAATATTCCAAAATAACCTTCCATTAATTCATCTAATGAATTAATGTAGTAAAAATTCATTATACCATTATCTATTCTTGGTACTCCAATTTTCTTTTTATTTATAAAGTATTTAATTATATTTATAGTATCTACTTCTTCTTCATTTGATACATATAAAAGTAGAGTATCAGCATCTATAACCTTAGTATTATTAATAACTCTATTAAAAATAATATTATTCCTATCTTCTTTATCAATAATACTTCTTCTAATTTCTTTATATTTACTTCTCAGTAACTTCTTCATCATAATACATACTTAGTAATAGCAAGATAAATAACACCTGCTAATAGTAGTAAACCAACTATCAAAAAGAAAACTTTAACTCCCGTATGACTCTTTTCCTCAAATAAATCATCATCATTTTCATCAGCAAAATCCTTTTTAGTAAAATTAAATGAACCACTATAAAAAGTTTCTCCATCTTTAATTTTCTCAATCATAGTAACTTCATCTTTAACAATTGGATCAGTAACAACAGTATTATCAGTACCTTTTAAATCTACTAGTATATCAAGTGGTAAAGAATCAGTATTAGATACCTCTTTTTCTTTTTCAGAAGTAACTTCACTAACTTCAACAAAGTCATTAGAGGGTACATTAGCATCATCTAAATCAGTTAAGAAATTAGCATTAATAAGTTTTTTACCTTCCACTTCATTATTCTTATTAACTTCATTTTTAGCAGTCTCAAGTAAAACATTAATATCATATACTCTTCTTTTTTCTTCTCTAGGTTCTTCCTCTACACTTTTTCTAGTAATAGTTCTCCCCATATCTTTAGCCTTACGATATTCATCTCTGCTAGAAATAATTTGTTTTAAACCATTAATGTCAATTTCATTAGAATTATCAGGTATAGGTAAATTTTCTAAATCATTAATATTATTATCAATATCTTTATATAAGCCCGCATTTCTTTTACTTCTTTTATAATATTCCGGATTTTCTCTATAATATTTTTCCATTCTACTTTCCATCTTATTACCTCTTTTACTCTATATATATAATAACATATTTTTATACTAAATAAAAGATATTATTGCTTTTTTTTCTTATTTTGATATAATTAAATAGAAAGGATTGATATAAATGAATTTAAAAGTTAATCAAGATAAATGTATAGGATGTGGACAATGCGTAAGCATTTGTGAAGATGTTTTTAACTTTAATGATGATGGTTTAGCAGAAGTAATAGAAACTCCCGTTAAAGAAGAACATATTGAAGATGCCACTACTGCTAAAGAATCATGTCCAACAGAAGCTATCGAAGAATCATAGGCTTCTTTTTTTATACAAAAAAACTTACTCATCATCTGAAAGTAAAGCTCTTTTTTAAATCTTCTATATTATCGTATGCTGGATATTCCTCTAGATATTTTTCCATATACTCTAGTTCTTTTAAAATTGAAAGAAAATCATCAGGACTTAAAACATCTTCTATATTATTAAAATTTTCTTTTTTGCTCACAACTCATTTTAGAAGAATCAAAATTAAATATCAGCAAAAAGAGCTCCAAAGAGCTCTTTTGCATATGATTTAAATTATTTTAAGCTAGGTTCTACTTTTCTATAATATCTATATAATTTGGCAACATCTAATAAATCAATATTTCCATCATTAACAACATCACCTGCAATTTTCTCTGCTTCTGTTGGAACAATTTTATTTTTGTTAATTTTATAAAGTTTTACAACATCTCCTAAATAAACAGTCCCAGAACCAACTAAATCACCTAAAACAGCAAAGTTATAATGGATTTTTTGACTATTCAATGAAATTTCCATATACATATTGGTAGTAACAAGATTATTAGGATAATACTCAGGAGAAATCAAAGTGTTTTCGGAATATATTTTAAAAGTTAAATTTGTATCGATATTTTCAATAAGTTTATCAAGTCCAGTTAATACATCTATTCCACTAACAACATAATTATTATCATCAATTTTTGTAGTAGCAAGATTATTAAACTTAATATAATCAGTAACACCAGTATTAATTGTAATATCCTCTGTACCGATTCCTGGTATACCAGATATTCTCAAGATATTGGTAGCAGAAAGATTACCACTAGTAATTTCTCCATTAGAATTATTATATAATTTTACAGTAACACCATTTGTTTCAATATTGCTTATAAACTCATTATATGAAACAGTTCCAGGAATATTTATAACAGTATTAGTAAAATCATATGCTCCCTTAACATAATACCAATTACGTGTATCAAGTAAATCAATATATGAAGAATCACCATATAATTTAATTTTATTATCTTCTAAAACAAAATATCCATTAGTGTATATTAAATTTTTATTTATTGCCTCAGGAGTAACATAACCTCTAGTATATATATTTTTAGATATATGCCAAGGTAGCATATAATCTACTTCTTTTGGACTAACATAAATATTCTTATAATTTCTTTTATTTCCATAGTTATCAGCAACCATTAATGTTAAACCATCATCACTAAGTTTATATGTACATCCATTAGCAATAACTTCTTGAGTATCTAAAATACTAGTTATAGCATTTTTTAATACTGAACCACCACCAGTAATCATATCATTAGATGAAACAGTTTCAAAATAAATATACTTATCATCTATAACATGAACATAATGAGCAGAAGTCTTAGAATTAATACTAAATTCAACTTTCTTAGAAGTTGTATTAGGATTAACAATCTTCATATCCTCAGCGAACATATTATACCCACCATTACCTATAAAATATGGATTTGATATATTAATTATTTTATCAGTAGTCATATTTTCAAATGTAATTTTAGCTATATCTAGTTTTATTGCTCCTGTACTTGTATTAATATCATTACCTAATATAACATCAACATATCCATCTTCACTCATTATGTTGGATTCGTAACTATCATCTAATAAATTTTCAATTAATGCAGGTTTCTCGGACAATTTTGTACTAATAGAAGAAATCTGCTGATTTGATGCAACAGTAAGACTAATTTTACATGTCAATTTATTATCAAAAGACATATATTCATTACAGCTTAATTCAATTTTATTTTCATTATTAACCACTTCATCATATGCAACTGTTTTATAATGTGCTAATATTAAAATAATACTAGCAATTACTAATAACAAACAAATAATTACAATAAAAATTTTACTATATTTTTTTTTCATTTTTTCACTCCTCAATTTTTATAGTAAGATCATCAACTTTATATTCTTTACCAATTGAATCAACAAACTTAATATTTTTAATTTTTACTTTTTTACTTTGAATTTTAGAACTATCAATAAACAAATCTCCTATTTTAAATTTATTATTAAAATTTCCAGAATTTACCAACATAAATTGACCATTTGTACAGTCACCTTGCCAATTAGAAAACATTTTAAATTCTACATCTTTAAATAAATAATCATCAATAGATGCCTCAATAGCATTAACATTAAAATTAGAATATCCAAACAATTCACATCTTACTTCATTTGTCTTATATTTATTACAATCATAAGACAAATAACCATTCTCTTTATTAGAAGAAATAGTATATATTAACAAAATAAGCAAACCAATAAATATTACTAATAATATAATAAAAATTATAATAATCTTAGTTCGTAAATTAACTTTAAAATAATTATTATCTTCTTTTATTTTTTTAAAACAAAATATTATTAAAGCTATCAATATTATTAATATTATAAAAGTAGCTAATATAATAAGTATAATTTGCCATGAATTGTTATCCGGAACATCAAAGTATTCAACATCAAATTCACTACTAGCATCATTTAAATAATGCCATTTATAATTAGAATCAGCAAATCTAACCTGCTCTAAATTAACATTTCCAAAATCTAGATTATCATCTATAACATTAAATTTTAAACTTCCAATATTAAAATTAACATTAGGAGAAGCACCAATTCCATATATAGATATAAGATTATCGGAAGCATCACCAATCCATAAACTATCATTTTTATATTCAATAAGTTTCAAATTGTCCGTAGTAACTATTTTAGCCTCAATTGCTACAATCTCATAATCACTAGAAAAACCAGAAATATCACAAATAATACTTTTAACAGAATTATTACACTTTAATTCAATTTTTTCTTCAGCTAAACAAAACAATGGACATATAAAAAAAGTAAGTAAAAATATAACAATTTTTTTATACCACAAAATATCACCTCACTCAAATTAAAAATCTATCACCACACATTACATAAATTTTCAATTCCTTACCTTACAAATTTATTATAACAAAGAAAAATTAAAAAGTAAATATAATAATAACGTTATTTAAAATTATATTTAAAATATGTCGAAAATATCATACACAAAAAAGAGTTCAAACAAAGAACTCTTTTAACTGATTATAAATTTAACACCATTCTTTACATTCTCTATATTAATATCATAGTTTAAAAGACCTAGTGTTTTTTTAACTATAGATAATCCTAAACCAAAGACACCTCGAACTCCTTTTTCGTAGGGAGTGAAAATGTTATTCAAAACATCTTTATCAATATTAGGACCATCATTATATAAGATAATCTTATTATTCTTAAGAGTAATTTTAATTTGACTCTTAGCATATCGCATAAAATTATTAAGAATATTATCAATTATCGCTTCCCACATTTCATCACTACCTCTAAAGACAGTATTCTTTTTATCAATATCTAATGAGAAAACAACATCACTACGCGAAGGACTGAACTTATCGACAGATGCAAGTATTATTTTACTAACATCACAACTATCATTAAGTTTTTCTTTTTCTTCTTTCAAATAATTTAGTTTGTTAAGGTATAGTAAGGAGTGAACTTTAACCTCTAATTTATTTAATTGTTCTTTAACAATCTTAGTAGTTTTCTCTTGTGATTCAATACCATCTTCCATAGCTTCAATATAGGATTTCATAACTGTGATAGGAGTTTTAAAATCATGAGAAATATTTTGATACATTTGATTCTTATAAGCCTCTTGTTCCTTCAAATATACCCTCATATTCTCAATAGCTACCTCTAAGGTATATAATTCATCATCATAATCATAGATCATTTTATGATCATAATCATCATTATTTATGTTATCTACTTTATCTTTTAATTTCTTAATTCTATTAACTAAACTATTAGACCATATAAGTACTAGTAGAGATATAATAATAAATGTAATACCCACTACTATAAGAATTATTTTAAGTATTTCCTTTTTCATCGAATTAATATAACTATTCGTCGTAATAGCAATTTTCCTCATACCATTACTTTCATTAGTATAGTAATAATATACTTTCTTACCTACCATAAATTTACCTTCATCATCATTAGTTTTACTAATAATAACTTTAACATCTTTAATATTAACAACATCAGATAAATTACTAGATACTAATATATTCTTATCACCATCAATATAAATATATGCAACCTCACTATCAACCCTATTATTCTCAGGTTTTTCTAATAAGTTAAGAGATTGATTTAGATAGTTATATAAATTCTCTTCATATACAGGAAGAAGGGTTTTAGGAAGTACCATTCCCAGTGATATTATAACAATAATAATAATAGATACACATATAAACAAGAATTGTTCAGTAAGAGTTAGTTTTTTCATAATAATCTATACCCATATCCATATATTGTATTTATATCTAAAAGAGGCATTTTCTTTCTTAGTCTTCTTATAAGATCATCTACTACTCTATCAGTACCAAAATAATTCTCTCCCCATATATTATTCAATATATCATCTCTTGAGAAAGATTTCTCTTTATTGGTAACAAACATATATAACAAATCAAATTCTAAAGTAGTAAGATTTAAGTCCTCATCACCTTGAAAAGCCATTCTTTTATCTAAATCAATAATATAATCTTTATAAGTAATCTTTTGTCTCTCTTTAGTATATACCCTTCTAATTATATTATTAACTCTAAGTACTAATTCTTTAGGAGAATAAGGCTTAGTAATATAATCATCACTTCCTAATTCTAAACCAATTATCTTATCCAAATCCTTATCTCTAGCAGAAGTAAAGATAACCGGAACATCATTATTATCCTCTCTAATCTTTTTAATGATGTCATAACCACTTATATCATCCCCTAGCATAATATCGAGTATCCATAAATGATAATCCTTATTACTATCTTTAATAGCAGTATCACCATTATAATAACTGGTAACATTATATCCTTCTTTTTCTAGATAAGTCTTAATAAGATCATTTAAATCTTTTTCATCCTCAACTAAAGCTATATTGTACATAATAATCACTTCCTAAATATAGTATAACATATAATTAATATTTTTTATCTATTTTTTATTCATCTACCACTTCCTTTCATGATTAAATTATATTATTATATCATGGACAAATTATCAAATAAATGTGGTAAATTATGGGATAAATAAATATACTTATACTGGTGATATAATGGAATATAAAAGAATAAATTTAGATTATAATAGTCTAGAACCATATATAGATAATAAAACATTAGATTTACATTATAATTCTCATTATAAAAATTATACAGATAATCTAAATAAATATCTAAATAAACATAATTATAAATATAATCATAATCCTATCTATTTAGCTAAACATATAGATATATTACCTATTGAAGATAGAGATGAAATACTATATAACCTAGGAGGATATCTAAATCATACCCTATATTTCTATACCCTAACCAATATCAAAAAAGAAATACCTACTCCTATGTTAAATCTAATTAATAAATATTTTACCTCCTATGATAACTTCAAAAAAGAATTCATAGATATGGCTTTACAAGTAAAAGGTAGTGGTTATACCTTCTTAGTAATAGATAAAAATAATAACTTAAGAATAATAAACACCTCTAACCAAGATACACCCTACTACTATGGCTTTACCCCAATTATGACAATAGATGTATGGGAACACTCATACTACCTAAAATACAATAATAAAAGAAAAGACTACTTAGAAGATATCTTCAATATCATAGACTATACCAAAGTATACAATCTCTATCTAAGTAATACTTCTCCTTCTTTATAAACTCAAAGTATAAAAAAATATAGTAACTATATTCGTTACTATATTTTAAATAGTATTTTTTATTATGCTCCTTCTGAGAATGTAGCAGTTACACCATTTGTACCATTAGCACCAACAGCATTAAATGTTACAGTACCAGTATAAGCAGTAGTTTTACCAGCATCAACTTTTTCTTGAGCTTCTCCAGTTTCTTTTAACCAAACTGTTACATAGTAATATTTTATTTGATCAGCAGTAAATGCTTCACCAGAAGCTAAAGTACCAGGAGTGCCAAATGCTACACCTTTAGTTTCCGAACCAATTTCAGTAGATAAAGCATCTAAAGTACTTTCAGCAGCAGCATTAGCAACTGTAATATCATAAACGATATTTTGAGCTTCTGCAGTAAATGTTAAAGTACCATTAATATTAACTGGGCTCTTACCATTAGTAAGTTTGATTTGGTATACATGACAAACTGTGTTACCGTTTGAATCAATGCAATTATTCTTAACACCCTTATCTGCTAAATTGTCATACATAGGAATTAAACCACCTGCAGCTGTATCAAGTTTCTTAACCTCTAATCCAAGGTTAGCAGCCTCAGAAGTTTGACCTGTAATAACTGTATTATTAGTAGCACTTGCGCTAAAGTATGCAAAAGTAGCTCCAATGATTGCAACTACTAATGTAGCTACACCTACAACAGCGTAAAATACGCCAGTTCCCTTTCTGTTTTCTTCCATTATTTTCAATCCTCCTTTACATTAATAATTGTATCAAATAAAAATATAAAAATCAATAGTTTTATGATAAATTTAAAAAAAAAATAATAATGTTCTTCAAACCATTATTATTTTTTAAATTATTATTGGAAAGTTGCTTGAATATTAGCACCAGTAGAAGCGGTAACAGTTACAGTACCTGAAATAGTTTTACCAGCATCAACATCTGTCTGATTATCACCAGTATTTTTTAAATAAACAACGAAATACTTAGTAACAGTAGCATCACCTGCTAACTCAACATTACTTGCTAAAACATTGTCACTACCTTTTAAACTACCAAACTCAGTTGCTGAATTCATTTTAGCCCATGTAACATTAGTTCCAGTACTAGTTAATGAAACTAAGAAATTAACTGTAGTAGCAGTAGTACCACTATTATGTATTGATACAGAATATACTTTACATACTGTATAACCATTTTTATCAACACACTTATTAGTACTACTAACAGCAGTAGTTAGTTGATTAGTTGTATTTCCTGCTACACTTCCATCATGAATTGGAATTAATCCAGCACCTTTAGCACCATCAGCAGTAACCGCAGTAACAACAGGTTTATCTAATTTAACGTCAAGCGTAGAACCAGTAAAAGCATCACTGGTAGCACTAGCAGTAAAATAAGCATAAGCACTTCCAGCAACAGCAATAATTAATAAAGCTACTCCTGAAATAGCAAAAGCAAGTTGTTTACTAACTCCTTTATTATTATTATTTTCTATCATTTTTATCTACCTCCTATCTTCTATTAAATTATAACAAATATAATCATATTTTACAATACTATTTTATATAGTTTTTACCATCTATATCAATAAATGTATCTTCATTAATACCAGGTAAATTTAAATTAGATATAATTGTATCTTCTTTAATATCAGGGATTTTTTTAATTTCTTTTACTTCTTCCTTATCATATATATCATTTTTATAATTAACTAAAGTTTTATTATCTTCAAATAATTTATTTCTATTAACCTTACTAGGATCATAACTATCTATTATCCAAAATTCATATAATATTTTTAATATTGGTATAGTCATAGCAGAATCTTCTATTTTTCTTTGCTTTTCCCTCTCTATTTTAATATTATTTTCTAATAAAAATATATTATCTAATAATTCATCTTGTTTTTCAATTAATATATCCTGATTAAGTAAAGTATCATAAGTATTAGGATATTTATCCTTATCTATAATATTTTTTAACTTATTTCTCTTACTAAGTAACTTAGAATACTCACTTTCTTTTTCAAATAATATATACAATATATCTCTTATTTCTTTATCATCAATTAACTTAATATCTTCATATAATATATTTCTATATTTACCATTAGTATCAGTATTAAATTTAGAAATTAAAGTTTCTTCAAGTAATAAATTATCAACTTCATATTCATCTTTCTTTTTATATAGTTCATCTAATTTAATTTTAATATCATCAATATCTTTCTCTATATTAAGATATTTATCTTTAGCAACTAAATATTTACAAATATTATTATATCTCTCTTTATACTCAAGTAAATTATCTTCAATATTATTATCTTCCATATATTTAATTAACTTCTCTAATCTTACCTTCTCTTCAAGAGTGGTCGCAGTAATATAATCATACTTATTCATCTTCTTCCTCCCTTGTAGATATTTTCTTAAAGTTTTCTACTGTCTTCTTAACCAATTTTTCTTTCTTAGATTTTCTAAGTTCATTAGCTTGTTCAATCTCTATCTCGTCTATTTTATCTAATGCTTCCCTAGTAATCTGATTTCTAATTACATTTTCAGCAGCCCTACTAATACATTCACACATCTTAAGTTCATACATGATATAAAAAGTAAGTAAACTATATAACATACTAGTAATATCAGTTTCTATAACAAAATCATTCTTAGTATCATATTCACCATCAAAATTAATAGGAAATAAAGTAAGTTTTTTAAATTCAAACGAAGTACTAGAATTATAATGATTATAATATAAATTAATTTCACTATAAGAAGAATTTCTAATAGCCTCATCTATAGTTTTTTCTATTTTTTTAAGTTCTTTACTAAAATCATCTTTATTTATTTTAAGTATTACTTTATCATCATTATATACTATTTTTTTACCTATTATAATTTTATAATCATCTTTATCTTGTCTTATTTGTCTAGCTATCTGCGAATTAAAATTACCACAAAAACCATAATCATTAGCTATATATATATTTAATTTATTATTATTAGGATTAGGCATTATTACTTTTTTATCTAACACTAAATTCTTATTATATACAATAGTCTTAATAATCTTAGTAATTTCATCACCTACATTACGATAACTCTCCGCCTCCCTTTTAGAAGCATCTACTCTAAGTAAAGAGTGGAAGTTCATGACCTTAACTACGTTCTTTATCCTCATGATTACCACCCTTTCTTATATATTTATTTGCTATTACTACATTTTTAATATTCTTAAGTAAAGTATAAGATAAATATAAGAATAAGAATAACATTACAAATACTAATAATAGTAACATCCACATATCCATATATTCATTAATAATATAATCATGAATTAAATATACTACTTTTATTCCCACTAAAGATATAGCACTAAGTATTAAATCAATAATAACTTTTTTATTCCTAATAAGAATACCACTAACAAGAGTTAAAAACAATACAATAATAGCAATATAAATATCTAAATCAATAAAAGAAGCCATCAAATATATCATAAATACATAACTAATTATTGAACACGATATACTAATTATTTCTCTATTACTCATCCCCTGAAGTATACCATATAATTTTACTTTAGATTCTTCAGGATTAAATTTTTTAATTAATATTTTAAGAATAATATATAAAGAAACAACAACAATTATACCAACAAATGCAAAATAAAATATATTATTCATACTATCCCTCTTTTATCATTAAATTAAATTCATTATTACTATTCATATAGAAAGCCTTAATATCTTTAAATGATAAATTAACTTCATCATTCTTTATATCTACACTACCTTCTATTTCTCCTATTATTGGTAAATAATCTTTCATAATAAGTAAGTTATAATCTTTGCTAATAATTCTAATTATCTTAATATCTTTATATTCTCTTAAACCATTTTCAATATCAAAGATTCTAACCTTTATTCCACTCTTGTCCATCACATTTACCTATATATCTAAACTTACTCTCATCAATATTATCATATTTACCATTTAATATATTTTCTACATCATTAAGAACATCTTCTATATCAACAAATACACCTTTAATATTAGTAAAAGCTTCAGCAACAAACATTGGTTGTGAAAAATAATTTCTAAGTTTTCTTGATCTATAGAAGACAAGTTTATCTTCTTCTGATAACTCTTCAATACCAAGTACTGCTATTATTTCTTCTAACTCTTCATATCTAGTTAAATTAGCTAGTACTCTTTCTACTAAACTAAAATGTCTTTCACCAATCTTATCTCTGTCTATTAACTTAGAAGTAGATTTAAATACATTAATAGCAGGATATAAACCTAATTCAGCAATCTTTCTATCAAGAACAATTTGACCATCCATATAACTCATAACAGTTTGAACAGCATCATCAGTTAAATCATCAGCAGGTATATATATAGCCTGAAATGAAGTAATAGAACCCTTATCAGTAGAATTAATTCTTTCTTCAATATCACTTACTTCCCCAGCCATATTAGCAGGATATCCATTTTCAATTAATAACTCTTTTAAGTCAGTAGAAATCTCTGCCTTAGCCTGAATAAATCTATATATATTATCAATGAATATAAGTACATCTTGTCCTTTTTCATCTCTTAAATATTCAGCCATTCTAAGTCCAGTAGCAACAGACTTACTTCTTGATACCGGATTATCTCCCATTTGACCATATACCATAGTCATTTTATCAAGTAAGTTAGAACTCTTCATATCATCATATAACTCTCTACCTTCACGACTTCTTTCACCTGCTCCTACAAAAACAGCATTAGAATTAGAACTAGCATAAATATTATGAATTAACTCTTTAATAAGTACTGTCTTACCAACACCAGCACCACCAAGTAATCCCATTTTAAATCCTTTTTGTAAAGGAGCAAAAAAGTCAATTACTTTAATACCAGTCCATAATGGATCATTTTCAACTTTAACTTCTTTTAATGATACCGTATTATGACTTACTTTAACTTTCTTTTCACTTTCAAAAGGAAGACCATCAATAACATCACCATAAGAATCAAATACTCTACCTAAAATCTTATCAGAATATTCAACTTCTAATCCATCATTCTTCTTAATAACAATACTACCCTTTTGTAAACCTCTAGTACTATATAAACTTATACAAGTAGCGGATATATTATTAATTTCAACTACTTCAAATACATACTTATTATTATCTTCTACTTCCAAAATATCCCCAATTTTAATATCATTACTTGACAATATAATTTCTACAGAAATATCATTAATAGTAATAATTTTACCTATTTTCATTATTATCACCTTCCTCTAAGAACTTATATAACTCAAGCATTTCTTCCTTACTTTTAGGAGAAAATTTATTCTGTTTAAGTTTATCAAGAATAACTTTTCCCTCTTTCATTCTATGTTGTAATTCCTCACTCATTTCATCAATATTAGCAAGTTCATATATATCTCTAACTTCCAAATATTCAAGTAATTTACTTCTAACTAAACTACCAAGCCTCTTAACCTCTGGAGACTGTACTGCTCCACCTAATCTAGATACAGATAATCCATAATCTAATGCCGGTTTCTCTCCTTTAGCAAAGTTCTTACTAGATAAAACTATCTGCCCATCACAAATAGAAATAATATTAGTAGATATATAATCAGTAATATCTGAACTCTTAGTCTCAACTATTGGAAGTATTGTAATAGAACCACCATTTTTATGTTGACAACCTTTTTCTAGCAATTTACTATGTGCATAAAAGATATCCGATGGATAAGCATCTCTACCAGGAGTCTTCTTACTAGCAAGAGATATTTGTCTATATACATCAGCATGTTTCTTTAAATCATCTATAACAACAAGAACATCATAAGAATCCATCATCATAGACTCTGCTATTGATAAAGCAACATAAGGAGTTAAATATGTTCTATTAGGAAGTTCATCATGAAATGATGCAATAATAATAGTATATGAAGCAGCCCCTCTCTTAGTAAGATCATAATAAATATCTTTAACTTCTTTCTTAGTCTTACCTAAAGCAACATATATACATACCATATTCTTATCTTTTTGATTAACAATAGCATCAAGAGCAATCTGTGTTTTACCAGTCTTTTTATCTCCAATAATTAATTGTCTCTGTCCTCTACCAATTGGATATAACATATCAATACTAGTAAGTCCAGTTAAAAATTCTCTCGTAACAAGGCCTCTATCCATAATAGGAATAGGTTCATTTTCAATAGGAACTTCAACCAAATTATCAAATTTTTTACCCGCTATCAAATCATTACCAAAGATATCAATAACTTTACCCATAGAATCCATACTAAATAAACATTTAAATTGTTTCTTCAACGAATATACTTCATCACCAGGATTAATCTTATCATTAACCTCAACTAAAGATACCGTAATATTATTTTTTCCTACAGCAAAGACAAACCCTTTAGCCTTACCAGCAATATCAACTTCTTCATAATAAGTAATATCATTAAGACCAGATACAATAACAGTATAAGGATTAACTTTTATAACTTTACCAACAGAATAAATATTGTTGTTACTTTTAATATCTTCAACTTTTTTATCTACCTTTTTAAGTTCCATATCACACATTCCCTTCATTTAAGCTAAAGTCATATACCTTATTTCTATATAGTATCTTAATTCCCTTATAAATACCATCACTTACTTTAGTCTTAATCTTTTTATCAATATAATCATAATTAACCTTATCATTAGGTACAAGAACCACTACTGTAGGATCATTAAGTTCAATAAGTCTATTTAAATAATCAATAAAATCTTCCATATTAAATTTATTACTAGCTAAATATATTTCATAAACCTTATATTCTTCCTCACTAAGTGTCTTCTTTAAATATGCATTTCTTTCTTCCGGTAACATTAATTCAATATTATATATTTCATCCGGAGTAAATTTATTTCTTAATTTAACACAGAAATCATATCTATTATCTCCCTTAATATTAGATAAGAAATCTTTAATTAAATCCTCATAATTAATAATAAATTTTTGTTCTATTTTCTTATTAAGTTCAAATATATTCTTATCAAGATAATTAGTCTCAGTAAGTAAATCAATAATACTAGTATCAAAATCATACTTAGGTCCTGATTCACTTAAACTATTATCATTTAACCCATTCTTTCTTTTCAAAAGCTCACTTTCTAATTCAGAAAGTTTCTTTTCTTTTTCATCTATTAAATAATCATACTCTTTTAATTTATCAACAAAATATGACTTAGATTTTTCATCAACCTGTTTAACAGCATTCTTAAGTATCAAACTCATTACCACTACTAAAAGAATGATAATGACAAAAGAGATAATAAAGTATGTCATATTATCCCACTAATGGATTAAAGAATAATAATAAGAAACAAAATGCAAATAAGAATAATAAAAATATTGCAAATATTATTAATATAGTCATTATTGAATGAACAACATCATTCTTAGTTTCAGGATTTCTACCAACTGCCTCAGCAACTCTCCCTCCAAGTAATCCTATTCCTAATCCTAGTCCTAAAAAGGCTAGTCCAACCATAACTCCTATAGCAATCGCTGTTGCCGATAAAATACTTTCCATAAAAATTCCTCCTTCTATAACTTACCTATTTTTTTATTTATATATCCCATATTTATATCAGTATTAGTATAATAACATACTTTATTAATTTCATATTTTCTAACCAAATAATATACTTCATTATTTTCAATATATATATTCATAATATCAGGTAATTTCTCTCTAATTCTAATAATATACTTCTCACTATTATTATTAAATTCACTACTACTTAATTTCTCTTCAGTAATAGCATCTACTACTTCTCTATTATTATTTATTTTAATATACTCATTAAATATATCAGTAGCAATATCCTTATAACTACCCTTAACCATATCTATCATATCATCATTACTAAGTACCTTATTATTCTTTAAATCAATATTAATAGTAATAACATCTTCATAATTACTAAGTTCTCCATATAATACATAACTAATCTTAATAGATAATATATCTTTATATATTCCCTTAGTAACACTCATATCAATAACATTATTTTTTAACACTTCTTTTTGTTCATTAATAAAAGTATTAATTATTTCCTTATCAATATTTTTTAAATATACATAATTACCATCAGTATCAACATAATCACTTACTTTATAACTAATAATCTTATTATCAAAGTAATTCTTTCCATACTTATGCTTATATGCATACATCCAATAAGTACTCATAGATATAACTAAACAAAACATCATTGTAAACACTAAAATAAATCTTTTATTATCATACTTATAAGTATTCATCTTTTTATTCTTTTTCTTCATAGATAGTAACCTACTTTCCTACTATATCAAGTATATCATTTTACCATTTCTAAGTCAATTATTTTTAGAAAAAAAGAAGAATATTCCCTATTCTTCATGTGTATCAATATATTCTTTATTAGCATTGTTGTAGCAGTCAGTCCAATTAACATCCTTAGTAAGATCTCCTAGTAAATGCATAACTACATTAACAATCCATGGTACACAAAAGACTAATGCTCCATATATTAATCTCTTAATAAATAGATTCAAATTCTTCTTATCATCTTTTTCATCACCAGAAGCAACTGACTTAGAAAAATCGATAAGCCCAAATACAATTAAACCAATAGGAACCGCTATAAAAGCAATATTAAGAAGTAACTTAATAAAATATATAACTTTAAGTATACCCACATTAGTACAAGCATCCATAGTATCAGCTAAAACAATATTAATATTAAACAACATAAAACCAATAATACTAAATAGTAAATATTTATATCTTCTCATATTCTACCTCACACTATAATTTTATCATATCAATAAATAGAAATCAATAAATACAGAAAAATTGGACAAAAAAAGATTATAATTAATAAAA
>CAKPIH010000010.1 GCA_934162325.1 uncultured Bacilli bacterium | reverse complement strand
TAGATAAAAAATCAAAAAGTTCGGTTGGATATGTAGGTCTATATTTTGAATAATCTTCTTGTTTTCCAAAATAAAAATTTTTACTATCTTTTTCCACATTATATTTCATAAAATCACCTTTATAAAATTATACTATAAAACAACAAAATTTTATATACTCCCGTTGAAATTTAATAAGAATTCATATATAATATTTTTAGAAAGAGAGCGTTATGGTTCGTAAGCTGTAGTTTACCTGCTTCATAAGGTAAAATCGTCGCACCAATGTGACTTTAGATTTAAGTCAACCAGTAATAGTTGATTTTTTTGTGTGTTATGTAAATGGTAAAATAAAATGTAGGAAATTGGTAAATTTAAATGTTGGTTTTCCTACATCTTTTTTAATGATACAATTATTATTGAGGTGATTGTAAAATGAATGAAAAAGATGATATACAATTGAGAAATACAATTAAGGAGATGATTGAATTAAAAATAAAATCTAATTTTGCTGCTCTGGCTTTAGAATATTGGTGTGATTATAGATCTTCTAAAATTAGATATTATGAAGAATTAAATAAAGAAAAAGATGATTATGAAAGATAATCAAAATTATCCTTTTGTATCATATCAGTTTTTGTTTCACAACTATTTTTAATAATCTTATTTACTTCTAAATTAATGTTATCTATTGATTCCTTTAATTCATCAAATTCACTTAAGTTAGTTTCTTTTATTAGATTATTAATTGCTAATATTAAGTTATCTTGGCTATTATTTTTATTGTTCATACTATCTACCTTTTCCCTTTCCATTTATAGAATCACGTAGCTCTATTAAACTTTCTCTAAATAATCTATATTCTTCAGATGTAGGTTTATATGATTCCTTATGTTCTTCTTTTAATTGGGCTTGATTAGGTATGTTTTTATATTTTTCATGATTAATAAAAACAATAGGTACATTTAAATATGCAGCTGCATTTATTTCTGCCTGTGTTGGAGGGGTATTTTGAACAAGTATTCCACTTGGATAAATTGGCTTTCCATTTGAAGAATCTCTATATAAAACAAATTCAGTATGACTACCTTTATTTTGTTGAATTTGTTTTTTTAATAGTAATAAAAAATATCAAGTGTTGTACTTGATATTAGTCTTCTTTTTCTTTTGTTACATCTACCCATGCTGTGCGGTTAGTTACTTTTTCTAATTCTTCAATCGATATTTCTATAGCATTATTAGTAGCTCCACAAGCAGGGAATACTGTTTCAAAATTCTTTAGTGATTCATCTAGATATACTTCGACACCATCATTTAATGCAAATGGACATACTCCTCCTACAGGATGGCCTATTTTTTCTTCTACTTCTGTTGCTGCGACCATATGAGCTTTTTCTCCAAAGGTATGTCTATATTTAGCATTATCTATTTTAACATCTCCTTTTGTTACAACAACGATATATTTATCTTTTAATTTAAATGATAATGTTTTAGCAATTCTAGCTTCTTCAGTATCAAGAGCTTCTGCTGCTTCTTTTACAGTAGCACTAGTTGTTGGTACGGTTATTATTCTATTATCCATATTATATTTTTTTAGATATTCTTTTACTTTAGCTGCAGACATATTATTACTTCCTTTCTATGTAATTATTATAACATAGTTTTAGTTATTCGTTTAATTATTTTTCTTTTGTTAATATTAATAATGGTGATTTTATGAAGGTTAGACTTGGATATGCATGTATTACTAATTGTATTAATGATAGTAGTTCTAGTCCTTATACTTATAGTGAATATTTAAAAGATGAAAATATTGATAAGTTGGATAGAGTTATTATTTCTAACTTAAAATCTTTAAATAATATAATTGATTATAATATTAAGAATAATATTCATTTTTATAGAATGTCTTCAAAAATTATTCCTCTTGCTACTAAAGATGATGTTAAATTTGACTATATTAATAAATATAAAAGTTATTACGATACTATAGGTAAGAAAATTAGTGATAGTAAAATGAGAGTTGATTTTCATCCTGATCAGTTTTGTGTGCTTAATAGTGTGAAGAGTGATGTTGTTTCTAATTCTGTTAAGATACTTGAATATCATTATAATCTTTTGAATATACTAAATGTAATTGATAAAGTATTAATACTTCATGTTGGTAGTAGTACTTTTGGTAAGGAAAATTCTATTAGCAGGTTTATTAATAATTTTAATAAATTACCTATGTATTTAAGAAAATGTATTGCTATTGAAAATGATGACAAAGTTTTTAATGTTAATGATGTTCTAAAAATATCTAAAGTTACTAGTATACCTGTTGTTTTAGATTATCATCATCATTTATGTAATAAAAGTGATTTTTCTTTTGTAGATATTTTTAATAGTTGGGGTAATAGGAGAGTTAAGATGCATTTTTCTTCTCCTAAAAATAAGAGAGATTATAGAAGTCATAATGAATATATTAATGGTGATGATTTTATTAATTTTATAGAGATACTTAAGAAATATGATAGAGATGTTGATATTATGTTAGAGGCTAAAGGAAAAGACGATAGCTTATTTAGATTAGTTAGATATATTAAATATAAGACGGATTATAAGTTTATTGATGATACTACATTTTTAGTTTAATTTAAAAAAGTAACAACTTAATGTTACTTTATTAGACTTATTAATTCTATTATTATTCCTGATAAGACTCCTAATACATAGAGTAATAGGATAATTGATAGATTTTCTTTTTTGCTTTTATTATTTTTAATTAATACTAATAGGGAAGAACCACTACTTGTTAGGAGACCTCCAATTAAGGCTCCTAATGATATGGAACTATTTAAATATAATTCTGTTAATATTACACTAGCAGCACAATTTGGTATTAGTCCTATTAAACTAGTTATGAATGGAGATAATATACTGTTATTTAATAATATTTTTGATAGATAATTGTCTCCTAGTAGGGTGAATATAGTATTTATTATTAGTGTTATGATAAATATAAATAGTGTTATATGTAAGGTGTGTTTTATTGCTGATAATAATATACTATGATTGCAATCACAATGTTCTTCATCACATAATTCATAATTTGTTTCTTTATCTTTTTTCTTTTTATTTATTATTTTATCTATTATTAAACCATATACTATACCGAAGAATATTTTTATTAATAATATTTTTAGTATTAATGATATTTCTACTTTTTCGGATATCATTATTATTAACATTTCATCACTAGTAGATAAATATATTGATATTAATGTACCTAGTGTTATTATTCTTGTTATATATAGATTAGTAGCCATTACAGAGAAACCACATTGTGGTATTACTCCTAATAGGGAACCAATTATTGGTCCTACTTTTTTTGATTTGGTTATAATGTTTTTAGTTTTGTTATTTAATTTATGTTCTAATAATTCTATTATTAGAAAAGCCACTAATAAGAATGGTATTAATTTTAATGAATCTATAATTGTATCTAAAATTATTTCTTTCATATGTTATCACTCCGTTTTTAATTATAACATTAATATTATTTTAGTACAATTATATTTTATACATTTTTCTTTTACTAGATGGAGTTTTTGGTAATGTTATAATTTTATCTTGTTCTTGATATAGATATTCGCTTAGATAATTTAGTACTATATTTCTTATAATTATTTTTTCTGCTATTTCTAGATTATTTTCTTTTAATGATTCTTGTATTAATTTTATTTCTTTTTCTTTTGATATTGTTGCTATTTTTAGAGCTTCATTGGCATAGTATATTATTGTTTCAAAAAATTCATCATAGTTAGAAAATGATTGCACATTAATATCTTTAGTTAATTCTTTGAATATTGACTCTACATAGTTATATATTTCATTGTAATTTATACTTCTATTTGATATTAATTTTGGAGTACTTAAATCTTTTTGCATATCTATATATGGTAATGGATAAAGCTCATGGAAATTAACATTGATTTTTGTTGATTGGTATTCTTTTATACAGTTTAAATTAAATAAAAGTAGGGTATCAATACTCCAAGAATCAAATACTTCAGATTTTATTTCTCGATATATATTTTCATAGTTTATGTATATTCCATCATATGCTTTTGATAGCACTTCATAATCAAAAATTGTATTTCTTTCGGTTATTTCATAAATATAGTTTAATGATTGATAATATGATGGATATTTTTTTGATAGTTCAAGTATTTGATTAGAAGTATTTATTGTTAAAATATTAGCATCTTCTTTTAGGGTAAAAATAGTAGCTTTTGTTAAATCTCTATATTCTGATATTGCTCTTGCTATTCCTCTAGCATCTAGTAGGTAATCAAACCACGGACATATTTTTCCATATGGTAAATTGAATTTTGATGCCCAAAGACCTCCAGTTGGTTTAAGACTAAAATTATCTAATGGTCTTAGTATATTACGAAATATATCATTTGATATTATTGGAGTCCCTATAGTTATATACTTTGTTTCTTTCATATGCAAGCTCACTTCCTTTTTAAGTGATTATTATGATACTTTATTTTTTTATATTTGTCAATTATATTGCTTTTTATTTTGAAAAGTGTTATTATTTTGGTGGTGGTTTTATGGATAAAAAGAAGAATATTATTGTACTAGTTATTACTTCTATTACTTTTATTTTGTTATTAATTTTGTTTATTGTTAGTATTAATAAAGGAAAAGAAACTATTAATGAACTTAAGCCTAATAATGATGCTAATATTAAATCTGCTAGTAAAGCTACTACTAATAATGGAGTAAGTAATAAGTCTAATGATAAAGATGAAGATGAGACTATAACTAGACAAGATAATAATGATAGTAGTGAAAATATAAAGAATGAAAATGATGTTATTCAGTATTTTGAGAATAATTATAATGATATTAATAGTAATAAGGTTAGTATTAAAGATAAAGCTAAAGAATATTTTATTGACATTGTTGATTTTATTTTTTATGATAAAGAAATAAAGGGATATACTTTTAATGAACTTAGTGATAATGCTAAAATAAAAGTTATTGCTTTTGCTCTTAAGATAGATAGTAAAATAGAAGAACATATTCCTGGATATAAGAAGAGTATATCTAGTAATGGAAATAAGATATATACTGATGTTAAGGAAAGATTAGTTAGTAGTTATTTAGATTTATCTGTTAAAATTTGTTCTAATAATGAAGATGGTTGTAATAAGGCAAAAGATATATTTAGTGATATAAAAGATAATTGTAAAATTGGTTGGAGTTTTATAAAGAAATTGGCTAGTGATGGAGGTAATAAATTAAAAGATTGGTATGAAATTTATAGTGGAAAGAGATAAAATTATAAATTAAGTCATAATATTATGTAAATAGTTAAATTTTTGTAAAAAGTTCTTTACTTATTAAGATAAAATTGTTATAATACTTGTGAGCGAAAGCTCCTTGCCTAGTAATAGGCCGTTAGTCCAAAAGGAGGTGTAATAATGAAAAATTATGAAATTATGTTTATTGTAAGACCAGATATTGATGAAGCTACTGTTAAAGGTACTGTTAAATCATTAGAGAAGATTTTAACTGATCACAAAGCTAAAATTACTTTATCTAAAGAATTAGGTCAAAAAGAATTTGCTTATGAAATTAAGAAATTTAAATCAGGTTATTACTTTTTATACAACATAGAAACATCTGATGATGCTGCTGTTAAAGAATTTGATAGAGTAGCTAGAATTGATGAAAATGTTGTTAGACATCTTGTTATTAACCTAGATAAATAAGGAGAATAAGTATGAATAAAGCATTATTGATAGGAAGATTAACTAGAGATCCTGAACTTAGATCTACATCTACTGGTAGAAATGTTTGTCAGTTTTCAATTGCAGTAAATAGAAATTTTACTAATGCAAATGGTGAAAGAGAAGCTGATTTTATTAATTGTGTAGTTTGGGATAAGCAAGCTGAAAATCTTGTCAAATATCAAAAAAAAGGTAATCAAATAGCAGTAGACGGAAGAATTCAAACAAGAAATTATGAAGATAAAGATGGTAAGAGAGTTTATGTTACTGAGATTCTTGCTAATAATATTAGTTTTTTAGATTCTAAAGGTACTAATACTAGTAGTAATGATTTTAATAGTTTACCTGAACCTCCTAGAGAAGATAGTGTAAGCTCTTCTTCTAATATGAGTAGTATGGAAACTGTATCTGTTGATAAAGATCCATTTGAAGCATTTGGAGATTCAATTGAAATTAGTGACAATGATTTACCATTCTAAAAAAGGAGGATAAACATGGCTGAATTTCGTAAAAAAAGAAAAAAAATATGTCATATGTGTGCAGGGAAACCTGTTAATTATAAAGATGTAGCAATTATATCTAAATATATTAATGATAATGGTAAAATTTTACCTAGAAGATTTACAGGTACTTGTGCTAAACATCAAAGACATGTTGCTCAAGAAGTTAAAAGAGCAAGATTCATGGGATTTATTCCATTTTGTAAATAATAATATAGTCAGTAATGGCTATATTTTTTCTTTTTTTAATGACATTGTTATAAAAATATTGTATAATAGATAAGTAAGAGGTGGGATATAAATGAAGGTTATTTTTATTAAAGATTTAAAAAAACAAGGTAAAAAGAATGAAATTAAAGAAGTTAGTGACGGATATGCTACTAATTATTTAATTAAGAATGGATATGCTGTTAAATATACTAAATCTAGTGGTGGTAGATTAGAAGTAGAAATAGAGAATAATAAAAAGACTGAAGAGAAAAATATAAAAGAAGCAAATGAAGTTAAAAAGAAAATTGAATCTGAAAAACTTTCTTTTGATGTTAAAGCAGGAAATGATGGAAAAGTATTTGGCTCTATATCTAGTAAACAAATTTGTGAGAAACTAAGTGCACTTGGTTATGACGTTAATAAAAAGATGATTATGATGAATGAGAGTTTATCTTCACTTGGAGCGTTTTATGTAGATGTTCAATTATATAAAGGGGTTATTGCTAAGGTTAGGGTTGAACTTATAAAGAAGTAGGTGAGTTATGAATAAAGAATTACCTAAAAATATTGAAGCTGAGAAGTGTTTACTTGGCTCAATGTTTTGGTCTAGAGAATCTCTTCAAAGAGGATGTGAAGAGGCTGATAAAGATATATTTTATTTAGATAGTCATGGTAAGATATTTGACGCTATTAAATCATTGTATTTGAATGATACTCCGGTAGATATTACTTCGGTTACAACATATTTAATTAATATAAATAAAATTGGTGAAGTAGGTGGAGTTGAATATTTGAATGAAGTAGTTAACTCTGTTGCTACTGGGGCTAATATTGAATATTATATTAATTTAGTTAGTGAAAAGTATACTTTAAGAAAAATGATTGAAGTAGCTACGGATATTGTTAATAAAGCCACTAATGCAGAAGTTAATGCTGCTGATACTATTGATGAAGCGGAAAAAGATATTCTTAATATTTCTAAATTTAGAAAGACAAGTGAATTTAGAAAAGTACAAGATGTACTTAGTAAAGCTCAAAGTGATTTAGAGTTTTTATCTAAAAATGGTGGTAAAATTAATGGCTTGACTACTGGTTTTGGTGAACTTGATTCTTTGACTGAAGGATTACATCCAACGCAGTTAATTATTATTGCTGCTAGACCTGCTGTTGGTAAAACGGCTTTTGCTCTTAATTTAGCATTAGCTGCTGCTAAGAGTACTAAAAAGAATATTGCAATATTTTCATTAGAGATGCCTGCTGAACAACTTATTATGAGAATGATTAGTTCTCTTGGACAAATTGATAATAAGAAACTTAGTACTGGTAAGTTAGAAAATGAGGATTGGAAAAGATTTAATGAAGCGATTAGTATACTTGCTGATACTAATATTTATTTTCATGATGCTGGAGGGGTTACTCCTGCTGAAATTAAGGCTAAATGTAGAAGACTCGCTACGCAAGGTGATGGTTTAGGTCTTGTTATAATTGACTATTTACAGCTTATTGATTCTTCTTCTAGATATTCTGGTTCTAGACAGCAAGAAGTTTCTGAAATATCTAGGGCACTTAAAACTATGGCACTTGAACTTGAAGTTCCTGTAATTGCTTTATCACAGTTATCAAGAAGTGTTGAAAAAAGAGAAGACAAAAAACCAGTTCTTAGTGATTTGAGAGAATCTGGTTCTATTGAGCAAGATGCTGATATTGTTGCGGCACTTCATGCACCTGATGTTGAAGTTCCTGTTGGTGACGAGGTTCCTAATCCTATTCAACTTATTATTCTTAAACACAGAAATGGTCCTACTAAAACGATTGATTTGTTATTCAAGAAGAAGACATCAACATTTTTATCTATAAAGAGGGAGAGTGATAGTAGTGGTAAATAATAATAAATGGGGATTTGGTGTTATTGTTTCTCTGATTGTTATTTCTTTAGGGATATTTTTATTGGTATTTTATAAAAATGTTACTATTGAACCACAAACTGTCTATACTGTTTACTTAGATGGTAGAAGTATTGGTAATATTGTTTCTAAGAAAAGTTTTGAGGATTATATAAATGTTAAAGAAGAAGAATTAAAAAATAAGTACAATGTTGATACTGTATATACTCCTAAAGGAGTTGAAATAAAAAAGAATTTTACTTATGATACTTCAGTTAATAGTGATGAACAGATATATAATAAAATTATTGATAATAAGAAATTTACTGTTAAGGGTTATGAAATTAAAATTGTTAGTAAAGTAGAGAGTGAAGATTCGGAAGAAAATGAAACTAAGACAACTAATATTTATGTGTTATCTAAGGAAGTTTTTGATGATGCTTTGGAAAATACTATTAAGGCTTTTGTTGATAAAGATCAATATGAAAAGTTTTTAGCTGGTACACAAGAAGAAGTTAAAGATTCAGGTAGCATGATAGAAAATATTGATGTTGATGATGAAATTACTTATAAAGAAGCTTTAATTCCTACTGATCAAAAAATATTTGTTGATAGTGATGAACTTAGTAAGTATTTATTATATGGAACACTTGATGAACAGGAAACTTATACAGTTAAAGCAGAGGATAGTATTGAATCAATTGCTAGTAGTCATAAGCTTAATGTTCAGGAATTTTTGATTGCTAATCCAAGTTTTACTAGTGCTAATAATTTACTTTATGAAAATCAAAAAGTAAATGTTGGATTAATTGATCCTGTAGTATCTGTTGTTGTAGATATACATAGTGTTGGAGAAGAAGAACGTGATTATGATACGGAAATTCAATATGATTCTAGTCAGTATGTTGGTTATCAAGAAGTTATTAGAGATGGTGAAAATGGTTTATATAAAGTAACTAGAAAGAGTCAGTATGTTAATGGTCAATTGGTTTCTGGTACTGTTGCTAGTTCTACGGAAATTAAACCTGCTATTAATAGGATTATTGTTAAGGGTCAAAAATATGCTCCTAATGTTGCTGACTTAAGTTATTGGGCATGGCCAACTGACAAACCTTATACTATTACTACTTATTTTGAATATCGTTGGGGTTCTTTCCATGATGCCTTAGATATATATGTTGGTTATGGTTCTTCAATATATGCTGCTAATAATGGTGTGGTTGTTAAAGCTGTTGGTGGTTGTTCACCAGGTTATACTAGATGTAATGGTGGAAGAGGTAATTATATTATAGTTAATCATAATGCAGGAGGTTATTATACTATTTATATGCATTTAAGAGAGATTAATGTTAGTGTTGGTCAAACGGTTGCTAGAGGACAAAAAATTGCAACAATGGGAAATACAGGATATGTTGTACCTACACCTAGTTCTTATAATCCTTATGGCGGTACACATTTACATTTTGGAGTTATGGTTGGTAGCTCTAATGGAACTCCTATTAATCCTCTAAATTTATATTGATGAAAATTTGTGTTTTGTCTTCTGGTAGTAAAGGAAATACTACTTATATAGAATCTGAAAAGGTAAAAATACTTATTGATGTTGGTAATAGTGCTAAATATGTAAAGGAAAAATTAGAGGATATTGGTGTTGAACCTGAAGAAATAAATGCAGTACTAATTACTCATACTCATGTTGATCATGTTAAAGGTCTTAAGGTGTTTGAAAATAAATATAATATTCCTGTTTATATTACAGATGTTATGTTAAAGAGTTTAGATTATTTAAATAATTATGTATTTTTAGAAAATGAATTTGATATTGGAGATATGCATATTATTGTTATTAAGACTTCTCATGATGCTCCTGATTCTAGAGGATATATAATCATAAGTGGTGATGACTCTATTGTTTATATTACTGATACTGGATATATTAATAAGAAGTATTTTGATATTTTAAGTAATAGAAATGTTTATGTTATGGAGTCTAATCATGATATTGAAATGCTTAATAATGGTAGTTATCCGTTTAACTTAAGACAAAGAATATTATCTGATAAAGGTCATTTATCTAATTATGATTCGGCTAAATATTTGTCTTCTTTTATAGGAAATAATACTAAATGTATTATTCTTGCTCACTTATCTGAAGATAATAATACTGAGGAGCTTGCTTATAATACACTTATTGAAAGACTTAATGATAGTGACACTCATGTTGATAATATTATTATTGCTAAACAAAATAAAGAGACGGAGCTTGTTAAGTTATGATTAAGATTATTTGTGTTGGAAAAGTTAAAGAAAAGTATTTAAGAGATGCTATTTCTGATTATGAAAAGAGGATTTCTAAGTATTATAAAATAGATATTATTGAAGTGAATGACTCTAATATGAAAGAAGAAGCTATTAAAATTAAGCAACATATTAAGAGTAATGATTATGTTATTACTTTAGAGATTGAAGGTAATATGCTTACTTCTATAGAACTTGCTAATAAAATAGATAAAATATTTATTACTAGTCCTAATATTATATTTATTGTTGGTGGCTCTGATGGTTTAGATAAAAGTATAAAAGAAATAAGTAATTATAAATTATCATTTTCTAAATTTACTTTTCCACATCAGCTATTTAGGGTTGTATTGTTAGAACAGATTTATAGATCATGTAAAATATTAAATAATGAAACTTATCATAAATAGAATCATAGTTATTGATTCTATTTTTTTTATGTGGTAAAATTATCTAGTAGGAGGAATTTTTATGTATTGTTCAAATTGTGGTAATAAGGTTGATGAAGATGCTTATGTTTGTTTAAATTGTGGTGTTATATTAAAAAAACGTGAAAATAAAGTAAAAAGTAAAAAAAATAATATAAAACTTTTTAATGTTGTTACTTTAGTTTTTAGTATTATATCTTTTATATTGTCTTTTTCATTGTTTTTTTATGATATAAGTGAGGTTGGTATGTATACTAAAGCTTATGAAAGAATTATATATGGATTAGGTTTTGTTAGTACTACGATGTTCTTTACGATTATTTCTTTAATTTTTGCTCTAGTTAATAAAAAAAGTAATATTGGTAAAATTGGATTAGGATTAACATTAATTTCAGTATTTTTAATACTAACTGAAATTTTTGTTATTGTTATATATTAATGATTTATAATTTTGATTTTAGAAAAAGTTTAGGGCAAAATTTTTTGATAGATGATAATATAGTTGATAATATTGCTAATGCTATTGATTATAAAGAAAATAATATGGTTATTGAGATTGGACCTGGTAGTGGTAATTTAACTAAAAAATTACTTAAGAAGGCTGATTTTGTACTTTTATATGAAATTGATACTAGGTTAAAAAAAATTCTTAGTAGAGAATTGTTGGAATTTAATAACTATGATATTATATGGGATGATTTTTTATATCGTGATGTTAAAGAAGATTTAAAGAAATATAATTATAAAAATATTTATATAGTAGCTAATTTACCATATTATATTACTACTCCAATTGTTAGTAAATTTGTTATGGAAACTATACCCGCTAATGAGATTGTTATTATGATACAAAAAGAGGTGGCGGAGAGATTATCTGCTCCTGTTGGTACAAAAGAATATGGTCAGATAACTGTTCTTCTTAATTATTATTTTGATATAGTGAAAATTATTGATGTTGATAGAAAGGCCTTTTATCCAACTCCTAATGTTGATTCTGCTGTTATTAAGATGATAAGAAAAGATAATCTTGAAGAACTTACTTCTTTTGAACATTTTGATAAATTAGTTAAAGATTCTTTTCAATTTAAGAGAAAGACAATTAAAAATAATTTAATAAATAAATATAATTTAGATATTGTTTCTAAAGTACTAGAAAAATATGGTTATGATCTTAGCATGAGAAGTGAAAAGATTCCATATGATGTTTTTGTTGAAATTTCAAATGAGTTACTAAAGTAGCTCTTTTTTGTTATATATTTTTTTTTATATCATATTATTTTATGGGTGATAGTATGTTTAATATTGGTGATTTAGTTACTAGGAAATCTTATGATAATGATATTATATTTAAAATTATTGATATTAAGGAAGACATTTATTTTTTAAAAGGGGTAGTAGTTAGATTATTTGCAGATAGTCCTAGTGATGATTTGAAAATATATAATTCTAATTCTATTGATGATTTTTCCCCAGAAATTGATGGGTATAGGTCATTAGAAAGAGATGAGTATTTTTATTTACCCGGCAGAATTCTTCATATTGATGGTGATAATGAATATTTAGAAAAATGTATGAATTTTTATAAAAAAAATAGATTAAAGGCTTATGGAGTTTATGCTGATGAAAATAATCTTATTGAGGTTGTAAATGATAATTTAAAAAAATATAATCCTGATATTTTAGTTATTACTGGTCATGATGCTTATTATAGAAAGAAAAGAAGTGGTAGTAATTATAAAAATACTAGTAATTTTGTTTTGGCCGTGAAAGAAGCTAGAAAATATGAAAGTTCACATGAAAAGTTGTTTATAATAGCAGGTGCTTGTCAGTCTAATTATGAAGAGCTAATTAAGGCAGGTGCTAATTTTGCTTCAAGTCCTAAAAGAATTAATATTCATGCACTTGATCCTGCTATTATAGCGGCTTGTCTTGCTTTTTCAGATAAAAATAATAATATTGATTTGATTAAAATACTTGATAAAACTAAATATGGAGCAGATGGAATAGGGGGGATTATTACTAAGGGTACTATGTATATTGGGTATCCTAGATAATTATGACTATTGAAAAAATTAAGAATAATATAGATAGTAAACTAGGTGATAATGTTAAGATTATATATAATGGTAGTAGAAATAAAAAAGAAGAATATTCTGGAGTGATATCAGAAACTTATAATTATATTTTTATTATTAAAACTGATAGTGATGAGGTTAAAAGTTTTAGTTATAGAGATGTTCTTACTAATACTATTGAACTTTTTTTTGATAAATTGTAAAATTTATGCAAAAAAACTTGCTTTTCTTTATTAAATAATATACAATGTAATTAGAAAGTATTATTTCTAGAAGGAGTTGATTACATGGAGTTAAAACTTGACAAGTTAGTCAAAATTGAAAAAAAAGAAAATTCAAAGATGAGAGGAATTGCTAAAGTTCTAATTGATGGATGCTTTTTAGTTGAGGATATTAGAATTTTAGAGGGTGATGATGGATTATTTATTGCAATGCCTAGTAAGACTCTTCCAGATGGAAGTCATAGAGACACAGCACATCCTATTAATAAGGAAACTAGAAAGTTATTTGAAGATTTAATCCTTGATGCATATAATAATATGGAAGAATAAACTACTTTAATAGTAGTTTTTTTCATATATTGAATTTATTTAACATATTATTTTATGGGTGATGATATGGATAAAGTTAAAGAAGTAGATAATGGTTTTAATCATGGTATTACTTTAGTAGAAAGAAAGAATATTGTTATTAGTGGTGTTAAAAAGATTGAAAGTTTTGATAGTGAAGAGTTTTTGATGGAAACAACACTTGGTTATCTTGTTATTAAAGGAAATGAACTTGAAATTATTAAGCTTGATACATATCAGGGAAATGTTTCTATTAAAGGAAAAATTGATAGTATGGTTTATTTAGATAGTAATAATAAAAAAGATAATGATAATTCTTTATTAAATAAATTATTTAAATGATTTTAAAGATTCAGATTTTTTCTCTATTATATTCTTTTATATATGGAATAATATTTTATATATTATTAGAAGTTAATCAAAAGTTTTTATATGAAGGGAAAATTGTATATCGAATTATAATTTCTTTTTTATTTGTTATTTTTATTTCTTTATTATATTTTTTGATACTTATTAAAATTAATAATGGTATTTTGCATTTATACTTTTTTTTGATTATGTTTACAGGTTATTTGTTATCTTTTGTCATTTATAAAAAATTGATTGTAAAAAAAAATAAGGTGTGATATAATTCTTTTAGAAAGGTGGGAGATTATGGCTAAGAAAAAGTTGAATAAAAAGGCTAAGACTAGAATATTTTTGTTTTTTATTATATTTGGTTCTATAATTGGTTCTCTTAGTTATAGTTTCTTTTCTAATGTTAGTAAAATTATAGAAATTAAGAATGAAAAAAAGAATTTAAGTGAAAAATTAGTTACTTTGAAAGATGAAGAGGATAAACTTAATTCTGATATTAAAAAGTTAAAAGATCCAGAATATGTTGCTAGATATGCTAGAGAAAAGTATATGTATTCTAAAGATGGGGAACTTATTATTAGGCTTCCTGATGATGATACAGATAAATAAAAGAAGATACTATTTTGATTTAGTGAAGTGGTAAAATAAAAGTAGACACATAAAAAAGATGTAATCTACTTTTATTTTTGTTATAATGTAAATAAGGAGATGATTATATGGGAAGACCTAAGGGTATTTCTGCTCCAAAAAGAAATTGGAGTAAAGAAGAAAAATTAAAAGCGGTTAATAGAGTACTAATAAATCATGAAACTGCTGAAGATGTTAGAAAAGAATTAGATATTAGTTCTGGATTACTTCATACGTGGATTCAAAAATATTTAAAAGATGGAGAAAAAGGATTAGAAAATAAAGTAAAGCCTGGGAATCCATTAGCTAAATATCAAGGCAAAAAACAATTAACTGATTTAGAAAAATTAGAATATGAAAATATGAAGTTAAGAATTGAAAATGAAAGATTAAAAAAAGGTTACATGGTGGAAGGAGATGGTCAAATTGTAATATTCAATGGTTCAAAGAACAAGAATTTGAAATAGTATTGATATTAAGTAAAGAATTTAATGTTAAAGCTTTATGTATCGAAATGAATGTATCAAGAAGTGGTTATTATAAATGGATAAAAACAAAAGATATTTTAAATAATTATGAAATAAATAGAAATGATATGTGTGAATTAGTTAAAAAATATCATAAAAAGCACCCATCATGGGGATATAGACATATAAACAGACAAATAAGAGTTGATATTGGTTGGTATGTATCTGATAATTTTGTTCATAAATGTTGTAAATTTCTAGGAATAAAATCAGTTGTAAGAAATTATAAATATAAAAAACCTGGTAAAGAATCAATTAAATATCCCAATTTAGTCAAAGGAAATTGGAAAGTATCTAAACCATTAGAATTAATAGTTACAGATATGACATGTATAAAATATCGTGGTTGCTTATATGATACTGTTTTATATATGGATGCATTTAATATAGAAATATTAGCTTATTCATATACTAAAAAACATAATTCAATAAATCCTTATTATGAAGGATTAAATATAATTTTAGACAAAATAAAAGGAATTAATTACTCCACAACTTTGCATAGTGATCAAGGAGTAGTTTATTCCTCAATGGCATTTACAAATGCACATAAAGATTATAACATAATTCGTTCAATGAGTCGAGCAGGAACTCCAACAGATAATCCTAAAATGGAATCTATTAATGGTTGGATTAAAGATGAAATTATAAATGATTGGAATATTGATAGTTATGATTCATTTGATGAATTTATTAATGCATATATTTATTATTATAATAATGAACGTTTAGCATGCTCATTAAATTATAAAACCCCAATTCAGTATAAAACCGAACTGGGGTTCTAATAAATCTTTTTATAGTGTCTACTTTTTGTTGACTAATTCACTATTTTGATTTAGTATCTTCTTTCTTTACTTCTTTTTTATTTTTTTTATTTGTTTCTTTTGTATTATCTTCTTTAGATTCTTCAGTGGATTTTTCTTCTGGTAAGTGACCATGTTCTACTAGATAATCTATTTCTTCTTTTGTTATTGTTTCTTCTTCAAGAAGTGTATTGGCTATTAATGCTAATAAATCTTTATTTTCATTTATTATTTTTTTAGTCTTTTCATAACAAGTATTAATTATTGAACGCATTTCTTCATCTATTTCATGGGCTACTGTATCAGAAATATTTCTATTTTTTGTATAATCTCTACCTAAGAATGTATTTCCATCTGGTTCTTCAAGCATCATTGGTCCTAAAGAACTCATTCCGTATTCTGTTACCATACTTCTGGCAATTTTTGTTGCTTTTTTAAAGTCATCGTGAGCACCAGTTGTTATTTCGTGGAATGTTACTTCTTCTGCTACTCTTCCTCCTAGTAATCCACAGATTGATTCTAGTAATTCATTTTTTGTATAGTTAAATGATTCTTCTTTAGGAGTCATCATAGTGTATCCACCAGCATGTCCTCTTGGGATAATTGTTATCTTTTGTACTTCATTAGCACCATCTAATTTTAATCCCATTACAGCATGACCTGCTTCATGGAAGGCTACTAATTTCTTTTCTTTGTCTGTATATTTCTTTGTTACTTTGGCAGGCCCCATAAGAACTCTGTCTGTTGCTTCATCTATTTCAGCCATTGTTATGGCTTTTTTATTTCTTCTTACAGCAAGTAATGCTGCTTCATTAAGTAAGTTTTCTAGGTCTGCTCCGGAAAAGCCTGGAGTTCTTTTGGCTAGATATTCTAAAGTGATACCTTTATCTAGTATTTTGTTTTTAGCGTGTACTTTTAATATTTCTATTCTAGCATTTTTATCTGGTAAGCTTACTGTTACTTGTCTATCAAATCTTCCTGGTCTTAATAATGCTGGATCTAGAACGTCTGGTCTGTTAGTAGCGGCAATAATGATTATTCCTTCGTTAGCACCAAATCCATCCATTTCAGTAAGTAATTGGTTAAGGGTTTGTTCTCTTTCGTCATGTCCTCCACCAAGTCCTGTACCTCTTTGTCTTCCGACAGCATCTATTTCATCGATAAATATTAAACATGGAGCATTCATTTTTGCTTGTTTAAACATATCTCTTACTCTTGAAGCACCTATACCTACGAATAATTCTACGAAGTCTGACCCACTTATATAATAGAATGGTACTTTTGCTTCGCCGGCAACGGCTCTTGCTAGTAATGTTTTACCTGTTCCTGGAGGGCCTACTAATAGAACTCCTTTTGGTATTCTTGCTCCCATACTAGTGAATTTCTTAGGGCTTTTTAGGAAGTCTATTAATTCTTGTACTTCTTCTTTTTCTTCGGTTAAACCTGCTACATCTTTGAATGTTGCTTTACTTTCTTCGACTAGTTTAGCTCTTGATTTTCCAAAGTCCATAGATTTGTTTCCACCACCTAGTTGTTTTGTGAATACCCAAATTACTAGTCCACCTAATATTATGTATGGAACTACATTGGCTATTACAACTAACCATGATGATGCTTCTGGATCATTTATTATGGTTAATTTGAAAGACCCTGTTCCTTCTTTGGCGGCAGTTATTTTTGATATAAATTCTTCTGATTGAGGAATATATAGTATAAAGTATTCGTTATCTTTATATTCATCTAATTTACCAGTTAATTTATATGTGTCTGTTCTTACCTTTGGTGTAATTGTTAATTCTGTTATTTTACCACCATTTAAGTCTTGTAGGAATTCATCATAGGTAAGTTCATTTACTGTGTTGTTGAACATTTTAAATGCTACTAGGCATCCTATAAAGAATACTAATAAGAATACATATGGTAATAAATTTTTCTTGATATCTTTTTTATTCATTATTTTCATCTCCTTCAATGTACTTAATTATTATATCATAGTTTTCTTCTTTTTTATTACATAAATTACTTTTTTTTATATTTGGTATCCATAGGATATTATCTTTGGCATCAACTAGCAGTGGATAATTGTTTCTTTTGGATAATGGAATTTTATTTTCAATAAATATTTCTTTTATTTTCTTTTTAACATTACTGTTTTTAAGGATTATATAATCGCCATCTTTTCTATTACGAAAATATAGAGGAAAATTTATATCTTTACTATTTAGTCTACATATGTTGTTACCATCACTATCTTCTTTTTCTTTTAATATAAAAGTTATGTTATTTATATTTATATTATTTTTTAGTTCTAATTTATAGTTATTATTATTACTATTATTATCTTTTATGTATAATTTATTATATTCTTTTATTAGTATTTTGTTTTGAGGAAGATTTATTTTTATGTTTGGCTTATTATTATTTATTAGGGATAATATATTATTTATATGTTTACTAGTGATAATATTAGTTTTATTATTATATAAGTCATTCATTATGTAGTATAAGATATTTTTTTGAATAAATGGATCTTCTTTATTTAATATATCTATATTGATAGTATTATTTTGATAGATATTTGGTATTTTTTCTTGGATTGTTCTTTCTATGTATTCATTATATTCTTGTAATGTTTCAGAATATTTTAGAAAACTTAGATGGATATCTTTTTTTCTTTCTTTTAAGATAGGAAGTACTTTGTGGCGATACCAGTTTCTAGTATAGTCGATATTTGTGTTAGAACTATCAATATAATATGTGATATTATGTGATTTGTTATAATTTATGATATCTTCTTTAGTATATGGTAGTAATGGTCTTATAATAGTATAATTTGGCAATTTACTTATTCTTTTTATACCTGCATAACCTTCAATGTTAGAACCACGTTCTATTTTCATTAATACTGTTTCGATTAAATCATCACCATGATGGGCAAGAAATAACTGATTTGAATGATATTTTTTTAGTATTTTTTCATAGAAGTTATATCTTATTTTTCTGGCTTCATTTTCAAAATTATTTTCTTTATATTCTTTTATAGTCATTGTTTCGAATATTAAGTTATGTTTTTGACAGTATTCTTTTAAATAATTTTCTTCAATTATACTTTGCTTGCGGATATTATGGTTTATGTGACATACTACTATTTTGTTTGTCTTTTTTTCTAACAAGTCTAATAGGCACATTGAGTCAGGTCCTGCAGAGACACCGATTACTACATAATTATCAAAATTAATGTCTTCTAATACTTGGTTCATAGTTCCTCCTTCAAGCATATATTATATCAGAAAAGTTGATAAATTTAAATATTTGTTTTGACTTTTGTTTATTTTTAATATATAATTTTACATTGTGAGGTGAATTCAGTGGAAAATGTAGAAAATTTTTCTTCATTTATGGCTGGTGTTTTTTTAACTAGAAGAGAAATTAGCTGTAGTGAACTTTCATATTTAATGAATGATTATTCTATTAAGATGAATAGTTATATTGTTGAAGATGATGATGAATTTTATATGTTTAATAATTTTATATGTTTTGATAATAAGAAAATATTTGTTAAAGAGGCATATGATGATTATGTTAATATTAATAATAGAGATATTTGCTTTGAGGATTTTTTATATGGTTTAACTAGTAATAATGTAAAAGTATATTTTAATATTCCTAATAGGAGCAATAATGTTTTAAAAGTAAAAACTAAAGTTTCATAGAAAACTTTAGTTTATTTTTATTAAGTAGTATTTTTTCTTTCCTCTTCTGATGATATGATTCTTTTTGTTATTTGTTATGATATGATTTTCATCATTTATTATGTCTCCATCTAATGTGATGGCATTATTTGATAAGAATTCTCTAGCTTCTCTTTTTGATGTTGCTATATCATTATTTGTCATTATATTTATTATTGTATCTTCTTTTGTTTCGATAGTAGGCATTCCTTTAAATACCATTTCTATTTCTTCATCAGTTAGTTCTTTTACATTACCAGTAAATAGACATTCTGTTAGTTTGATTGCTTCTTGTAGTTCTTCTTCACCATGTAAGAATCTTACTACTTCACTAGCAAGTGCTTTTTGGGCTTCTCTTTTTTCTGGCTCTGTTTTTACTTTTTCTTCTAAGTCATTTATTTCTTCATGTGATAGGAAGGTAAATACTTTTAGGTATTCTACTACTTTTGAATCATCTGTATTTACTAGGTATTGATAAATTTCATAAGGGGAAGTTTTGTTTTTATCTAGCCATAGTGCATTTCCTTCACTCTTACCAAATTTATTTCCAAATTTATCTAGTATTAGGGGCATTGTAAAACCATATGCTTCTTCTCCTGTTTTCTTTCTTATTAGGTCAATACCAGCGGTTATATTTCCCCATTGATCTGAACCTGCTACTTGAAGTGTACAACCATATTCTTTATTTAGGTGTAAGAAGTCTAAACTTTGTAATATCATGTAAGACATTTCACAATAAGTAATGCCACTTTCTAATCTTCTTCTTACAATGTCTTTATTGATCATGTAATTTACATTGAAGTGTTTTCCATAATCTCTTAAAAAGTCGATAGCGGAAATGTCTTTGATCCAGTCATAGTTATTTACTACTTTGAAGCCAAATAATCTTTGTACTTGATTTTTTAGGCATTCTGTGTTTCTGAATAATTCTTCTTTTACAATTGTGTCTCTTTCTGCGGTTGGCCTTGGGTCTCCTATTAAACCTGTTCCCCCTCCTACTAATAGGATTGGATTATGACCATAGTCTTTTAATCTTTTACTTATTAAAAAACTTGATAAATGTCCTAGATGTAATGAATCGGCAGTAGGGTCTGTACCTATATAAAATGTTAATTTTTCATTGTTTAACTTATCTATTAAATCTGGACTTGAAAAGTCTTTTATTAATCCTCTCCATACTAAATCGTCATATAATTTCATTTTTATCCTCTCCTTTTTTATATAAAAAAAGATGATACCAAAAGGACGAAATTACTCGTGGTACCACCTTTATTTACAATATTTTATTTTTATTTATTAATAATATTGTCTCAATATGATAACGGTTTTTACCGATTAAACTCTTAATATTGTAATTCGTTATTTCGGTATTGTTAATTTCCACCAAACATTAACTCTCTATATTTAATACTATTTGAAATAATTACTTAATATTCGTCGTTGTTTAATAAATATGTCTAAATTGTATTACATTTTATTATTATTGTCAATAATAAATTATGATTTTTTTTAAATTTTTGTTTATTCACTTCAAATCTAAGGTTTTGAAGTGTCAACTTGAGCCTACTAAAGTAGTCTTAAGTTGAGATATCAACCATATATATTATATATAAGTTAATGATATATACTTAGAAAATGAGTTAATTTGGTATTATTAATTTACTTTTTTATTTTTTTATTATATAATATTTAAGGAAATGAGGGATAATCTATGATAGATAGACTAGAGGCTACATTAAAAAGATATAATGAGATTGGAGAAGAACTTGCTAGTCCTGAGATTATATCGGATATTAAGAAAATGACTCTTCTTTCTAAAGAAAGAACAGGGTTAGAGAAAACTGTTGAAGTATATAAAGAATATAAAAAAGTGTTAGAAGATATTGAAGAAGCTAAGGAATTATTAAAAGATAAGGATATGGCTGATTTTGCTAAAGAAGAACTTACTAATGCTGAGGAAAAGAAAAGTAAGTTAGAAAGTGAACTTGAAGTATTATTAATACCACATGATCCTAATGATGAAAAAAATGTTATCGTGGAAATTAGAGGGGCTGCTGGTGGAGATGAGGCTAATATTTTTGCTGGTGATTTGTTTGATATGTATAGTAAATATGCTTCTAATGAGGGATGGAAAATAGAAATACTTAATGCTGTTGAAGGTACTGCCGGTGGGTATTCACAAATTGAATTTATGGTTAAGGGTGATTGTGTTTATTCTAAACTAAAATATGAGAGTGGTGCTCATAGGGTACAAAGAGTACCTGCTACTGAGAGTCAGGGTAGAGTGCATACTAGTACTGCTACTGTTCTTGTTATGCCTGAGGCTGAAGAATTTGATTTTGAACTTGATGAATCAGAAGTTAGAATCGATATAACAAGAAGTAGTGGATGTGGTGGACAAGGTGTTAATACTACGGACAGTGCTGTTAGACTTACGCATATTCCTACTGGTATTATTGTTTATTCACAAACTGAAAGAAGTCAGATTAAGAATAAAGAGCTTGCTTTTAAAATACTTAAGACTAGACTTTATGATATGAAACTTAGGGAACAAGAAGAAAAAGAAGCAGCTGAAAGAAAAGTTAAGATTGGTACTGGAGATAGAAGTGAGAAGATAAGAACTTATAATTATCCACAAAATAGAATTACTGATCATAGAATTGGATATACTTCAATGAACTTAGATAGAGTTATGGATGGAGATATGGAAGATTTAATTGAGGCTTTAATTAATGAAGATCAAAGAAAGAAATTAGAAGGAACTATTTAATAAGTTTATGAATAAAGAAATAGAATATTTAAAAAAATATTTAAAAAATAAAGATATAGAGGCCGCTATTAAAGAATTAGAAAGTGGTATTCCAGTACAATATATTGTTGGTAATGTTGATTTTTATGGTAATATTTTTAAAGTTAATAAGAATACTTTAATACCTAGATTTGAGACTGAATTATTGGTAGAAAAAACTATTAAATATATAAATAAGTATTTTAATAATGAGATTAAGATACTTGATATTGGTACTGGTAGTGGGTGTATTGCTATTACTTTAAATAAATTATTAGATAATAGTAGGGTAACTGCTGTTGATATATCTAAAGATGCTCTTGATGTTGCTAGAGAGAATAATAAAATTAATAATACTGGTGTTAATTTTATAGAGAGTGATGTTTTTTCTAATATTAATGATAAGTATGATGTTATTATTAGTAATCCACCATATATTAGTTATGATGAAGATATTATGGATGTTGTTTATAATAATGAACCACATATGGCATTATATGCTGATGATAATGGGTTATATTTTTATGATAAAATACTTAGAGAATGTAGAAAGTACTTAAATAATAGGTTTCTTATAGCCTTTGAAATAGGTTATAAACAAGGAAGTGATATTACTAATATTATTAATAAATATTTTGATAATGTTAATATATCTTTAGAAAAAGATTATAGTGGTAGAGATAGATTTATATTTATTTGGAATCATTAGTTTAATACTAGTGATTTTTTATATTGACTTTTATAAAAAAAGTTTATATAATACTATTGATTTAGATTTTTTGAATTGTTTATATTTTTTGGTGTCAGCAAAGGTGCTGCAGGAGGTATAGCAATGAATAACAAAATTAAAGAATATCTAAATCAAAATAAATCTTTGACATTTAATAGTCTTCTTTTTTCTTACATAGATGAAGGTGGATATAAAGATGCAGAGATTTATAAAAGGGCAGGGATAGATAGAAAATTGTTTTCTAAGATAAGATGTAATAATAATTATATTCCTAAAAAAAATACTGTTATTAAGTTATGTCTATCTTTATCATTAGATAAAAATAGGTTTAATAATTTACTTTCAAGTGCTGGATATAGTTTAAGTAAAAATAATAATTTTGACTTAGTTATATCTTATTGTATAGAAAATGATATTTATGATATTAATATTATAAATGATTATCTATATACTTATGCTGGTGTTATTTTATAAAAATAACATTGTCTCTTTTAAAGAGACCTTTTTTTATATTCTTGTTGTATAATTGTATACGAAAGCGGAGGTAATATGTATGAAAACAAATATTTCAGAATTAATGAATATAATAGCGGATGAAGAAAAGAAATTTACCAATATAACTTCTCATATTGAAGAAATGATTTTCAATGAAACTATTATTGAACTTGATGGAACAACTAATGTTATTAAAGATTATAAGAAAGACTTTGATGAGGCTATGAGGGAACAAGAAGATATTTTGAAAAAGATATCTAAATTAAAAGCTACTTTATATGAAAAAAATAACTCATTTAAGTTATCTGATGGTAGAACTATTCAAAGTGCTATTGTTGATAATACTTATTTAAGAAAGTTGAAATCTTTTTATGATGATTTATTAAAATGTAAGAGTGCTAAAAGAAGAGTTACTGAGGTTAACAATTCTTATTTTGACTGTGTTGAGGTTAATTATAATGCTGATGAAATTAGAGAAAAATCTAAGGCATTAGAAGAACAAATACAAAGAACTGACTTTGAAATATCTAAGTTAAATTCTATTGAATTTGAAATTTCTTTGTAATGTAAGTGGTCTCTTTAAGTTATTTTAAGAGTTAAATTGGGATAACTATTTCAAGCCATTACTATCTATTTTAAATCTTTATATCTACGTAATCGATTGGTGATGAAAATTTTATAGTTTAGATTTACTTATTACATTTATATATGATTATTATTTACAATTAAATTGTCTATAAAAAGTTATTTATTTGGTGATATTTAGTATTTGAAGTGGATAGGAAAAGAAGCATCTTTTTATGGTGCTTCTTTTTGTTCATTTAAACTATTTTCTTCTTTGAAGACGGCATCTAGATCTTTAGTAGTTCCATTTAATGTTGGTTCTGTTCCTTTTATATAGAAGAACATTTCTTTTTTTGTATCATTATCATTTGCTATTACACCTGTTATAGGGTTTACTAATACTCCTACTACATTGGAAGGTATATCATACCATGTTGTTTCTTTATCTTTAAAATATGCTTCCATAGTATCTATCCATATATTTTTATGATATGAGTATTCTTTTGATTCTATTTTACTATTATCATCATAACCATTCCAAATACTTAGTACAGCATCTTTATTGTAGCCTATTATTAATAAATCAGTATCAGTTGTTCCTGATTTAATGCTATATTTATGGGTTATGTTAGGTAATAATGATATTAGAGTAGGATAGTTATAATCAATAAAGTTTTTATTATAGGTATATGTTAACATTTCATTTAATATAAAAGTAAGACTTTGATTTAGTATTAGTTCTTTTTCTTCTTTATTTTCATATAAAATATTTCCTTTGGAGTCTACTATTTTCTTAATAAAATGTGGTTCTACTTTGTATCCTAAATTAGCAAATGATGAATAACTTGTTGTCATTTCTAGTAAACTTATTTCTTCAGTACCTAAGGCTAGAGATGGTATTTCGGTTAGATTGCTAGTTATTCCTAATCTTTTAGCAGTATTTATTAACATATTTTCTCCTAGAAAGAGATGAGTTTTGACAGCATATATGTTATCAGAGTAAGAGATTGCTGCTGCCATTGATATTGGGCAATTGGCATAGGAATTATTATAGTTATTTGGGCTATATGTTTTATCTCCGGCAAAGGTAAAAGTTGTTTTTTCACTAGTAAATGATGATGATGCTGTAAAGCCACTTTCTAGAGCAGTATAATATAATAATGGTTTCATTGTAGAACCTACTTGTCTTTTGGCTTTAGTGGCTCTATTATATTCACTTTTATTATAATCATTGCCTCCTATCATGGCTATTACTCCTCCAGTATTAGGATTCATCATGATAGCGGCTGTTTCTACTTTGGTTTCATCGTTTATATAACTATATACAGCTTTTTCTAAATCTTCTTGAGCTTCTATATCTAGAGTTGTATATATTTTTAAACCTCCTGTTTTAGTTATTTCTTCTGGTATGTTTGTTAATCTTTTTAATTCTTCTAATACAGAGTCTTTGAAATAATTAATACTTGTTATATTGCTTTTTTCTTTTTTACCTATAATAGTTAGGTTAGTATTTATAGCGTTATTATATTCTTCAGTAGTTATCTTTTTATTTTTTTGCATCATCTTTAAGACTATTTTTTGTCTTTCTTTGGACTTAGTATAATTTTTTACTGGTGAATAGTTATTAGGAGATTTTGGTATTCCTGCTAGTAGGGATGCTTCTGCTAGGGTGAGGTCTTTTGCTGATTTATTGAAATAGTATTTAGATGCGGCTTCTATTCCATATACTCCACCATAGTTAATGGTATTTAGATAACCTTCTAGTATTTCATTTTTGCTATAATGTACTTCTAATTCAGTGGCTAGAAGGGCTTCATCTATTTTTCTTTTCCAAGTTTTTTCAAAGTTTAGAAAAAGATTTCTGGCATACTGCTGAGTAATAGTGGAGGCTCCTTCACTTTTGTCCTTTTTGATAATATTTGTTATCATTGCTTTTCCTATTCTTAGATAATCAAAACCAATATGCTTGTAAAAATATTTATCTTCTGTTGATAGAGTAGCTTCTACTAGATATGGACTTATTTCTTTTAATGGTATCCAATCTTTATCATCATTAAATACTAATTCATTTTTAGTATCATATAAATAGAATGATTGTGATTTATTTATTTCTAATTTTGGTGTTATAAAAGCATAGGTAAAGACTACTATATGGATTAATATAAATACTAGTAATGGTGATAAACTTAATAGTATTATTTTCTTTGTTTTTTTCTTCATTTATATCCCTCATTTTTGTTGTTTTTGTATGTCATTTATTATTATGATAAAAATTGCGTAAAATATGTTGTATTTTTTTTAAAGATATGATATGATTTCAAATGAAATGTTTGGAAGTGATATTATTAGAGTTAAAATTAATGGTTATTTAAAAAATAATACAGAAAATGAACTTATTACTTTTAATGAAAAAGGTATTAAAAATAAGGAAAAGATATCTTTTGTATTTGATGGTGTTAAGTATTCTATTAAGATTAATGATAATGATATTTTACTTGTTAGAGATGGTAATGATTTTATTAATAGTTTTTCTTTTAACGAGAAACATGGTAAAAGTAATTATTATCTTAAAGAACATGGTTATTCTGTTGATATGGATATTAATATGAAGATGTTTGATGTTAATGATAATAAGATTTATATTAAGTATGTTATTGCTGATACAGAATGCGAATATGAATTACTAATTGAAATGGGTGATATTTTATGAGTATAAAAAATAAATTACAGTGTATTATAAAAAAGAGTTTACCAGTAGATATGGATGTTAATAAAATAGTTATTGAGATTCCTAAAGATAAGAAAAATGGTGATTATTCTACAAATGTAGCCTTTTTACTTACTAAGGAACTTAAATCTAGTCCTATTAATATTGCTAATGATATTATTAAGAATATTAGTGATGATATGATTGATAGAATAGAGGTTGCTAATCCTGGATTTATTAATTTCTATATTAATAAAGATTATTTACTTAATAATATTAATGTTATTAATGATATGGGAAAGAACTATGGTAAGAGTGATTTTGGTAAATTAGAAAAGATTAATATTGAGTATGTATCTGCTAATCCAACTGGTACTTTACATATTGGTCATGGTAGAGGTGCTGTGTATGGTGACTGTTTATCTAAGATAATGTCTTTTGCTGGATATGATGTTACAAGAGAATATTATATTAATGATGCTGGTAATCAGATGTATAATTTAGGTGTATCTATTAAAGAAAGATATAAGGAGAGATGTGGAGTAGAATTTGCTATTCCAGAGAATGGTTATCATGGTAAAGAAATTATTGTAATAGCGGAATCTTTATATGATGAATATGGTGATAGTAAATTAGATGAAGATATTGAATTCTTTAGACAAAAAGGTCTTGATATTTTACTTGATGGTATTAAGAAGGATTTAGATAAGTTTAGAGTTAATTTTGATGTGTTTACTAGTGAACAGTCTTTATATGATCGTGGATTTGTTGAAAATACTTTGAATAAACTTAAAAATAGTGGTAAATGTTATATTGATGAAGGGGCTTTATGGCTTAAGACTACTGATTTATATGATGAGAAAGATAGAGTATTAGTTAAGAGTGATGGTAATTATACTTATCTTCTTCCTGATATTGCATATCATAGCGATAAATTTAATAGGGGTTATGATAGACTTATTGATGTATTAGGTTCAGATCACCATGGTTATATTCATAGACTTAGATCTTCACTTGAATTTGTTGGATATGATTCATCTAAGATTGATATTAGAATTCTTCAGATGGTTAGACTTCTTAGAAATGGTGAAGAGGTTAAACTTAGTAAAAGAACAGGTAAAACTATTACTCTTAATGAGTTAATTGAAGATGTTGGTGTTAATGCTGCTAGATACTTCTTTGCTTCTAAGAGTTTAGATACACAAATGGATTTTGATCTTGACTTAGCAGTTAAAAATAGCAATGAGAATCCAATTTACTATATTGAGTATGCTAATGCTAGAATTAGTTCTATTCTTAGAGGAAAAGAAATTCCAAAAGATATTAAATTTAGTACTATAGAGAGTGATAGTGCATATACTATTTTGAATAAATTATTAGAATTTGAAGATGTTATTATTAGTGCGGCTTCAAAAGGATTACCACATTTGGTTGCTAATTATTTATTTGAACTTGCTGGATTATTCCATAGTTATTATTCAGTAGAGAAGATTGTTACTGATGATGAAATATATACTAAGGAGAGAATAGCTCTTATTAATGCAGTTAAAGTTGTTATTAACAATGCTGCATATATGTTAGGGTTAATTCTTAGAGAGGAAATGTAGGAGGAAATATTATGCTTAGTAAAATGAGTAAAGAAAATCTTGAAATGTTATCTTATGCTAAAATAGCAGAATTATATTTAAAGGAAAATAAAAAACCAATGAATACTGCTGATTTATTTAAAGAGGTATGTAAATTACTTGAATTATCTGATGAAGAATACCAAGAGAGAATTGGTGACTTCTTCGAATCGCTAACTACTTCTAAAGAATTTATCTTACTTAATGATGGTAATTGGGATTTAAGAGCTAATCATTCTGTTAAGATTGATATTGATGATATATATGAAGAAGTTGACTCTGAAGAAGAGGATGAAGATGTTATTGATGATGAGAACATGAGTGAAGAAGATAATTATGATGATGATTATACTGATGATAGTGATGCTGATTTAATAGATGATGATTATGCTGATTTAACTATAGTAGATGATGAAGAACTAGAAGATGAGAACTAGTTCTTTTTTCTTGACTTTTAATATTTAGTATATTATAATATGGGTATTATTTGGAGGTTATCATGAATTATTATGAAGAAACATACAATAAATTAGTTAAGGAGCTTGCTCTTGATGAATTGGAAACTTTGAAAGAAACTATGATTTATGCATATAATGATTTAGATAGTGAATATGATGTCCTTTTTAACGAGTATAATAAGAAAATGAAAAGTGTTAAGAATAAGAACGATAGGCAAAGACAAAAAGAAACAAAAAGACTTTTTAAATCAATATATATGAGTTTATTTTTTTGTTTTATTTTTAGTGTTTTTACTATTTTTATTGATGTTAATCCTTTGGCTATATTAATTACTATGGAAGTTGGTCTTGTTTCTAGTCTATTGCTTAGTTATAAGAGATATTGTAAAGTGATGGATGTTTTTGAAAAAAAAGAAAAGATATTGAAGAAAGAATATGAAGATAATTCTGGTAAATTATATAGTAAATTAAATTTGATTTCAAAATATATTGATAAGTTAAGTATGGAAATTTCTAGTAAAAAACAAGATCTAGCTTTATCGGTTAATGAATGTGGAAAATTATATATGGATTTATCTGAAGATAAGGTTGAATATAAGGATGATACTATTGAAGAAAATAAGCCTTATGTTAGAAGAAAAAAATTAAATAATAGACAGATGTTAATTAATGGTATAGAACTAGATGATGAGAACTAGTTCTTTTTTTTTATTTCTTTCATAGTATTAGATGGAGGCTATATGAAAAGAAAGATTAGAATTGGAATACCTAGAGGATTACTATATTATCGTGATTATATTTTATGGAAGACTTTTTTTGAGGGGATTGGTTGTGCACTTATTTTAAGTCCTCCTACTAATAAGGGTATTATTGATAAAGGAGGTAATATATCAATTGATGAGTCTTGTCTTCCTGCTAAGATATATTTAGGACATGTTAAGGAACTATCTCATAAATGTGATTATATACTAGTACCTAGAATATGTAATTATGGAAAAGGTAGTAGGGTATGTATGAAGTTTAATGGGATATATGATGTTGTGAATAATTTATTTGAAGATAAAATACTTAATTATGATATTGATTATATAAAGGGTAAATTTGAATTATTTGGTTTTATTAAGATGGGAATTAAATTTAATAAGAATATTTTTAAAGTTTTATTTTATTATATTAAGGGTAAAATTAAAAATAGAAAATATTATTTAAGTCTTGTTAATAAACAAGATAAGATTCTTAGATCTAATAAAATGAAGATTCTTATTGTAGCACATCCTTATGTTGTTTATGATGAATATTTATGTGGTAATATTATTCGTTATTTTAAGGATGAAGATATTGATATTTTATATTCTGATAGGCTTAATAGAAAGACTGCTATTGCTTATGCAGAAGATTTTTCTAATACTTTATATTTTCTTTATTCTAAAGAGAATATTGGTAGTTCTTTCTATTACAAAGATTGTGTAGATGGTATTGTCTTTTTATCTTCTTTTCCTTGTGCTTCTGATTCTTTAGTTAACGAACTTGCTATTAGAAAGTTAAAAGATGTACCTGTTATTAATATTATTATTGATGATAGTACCGCTACTAGTGGGTTAATGACTAGACTAGAGAGTTTTGTGGATATTATAAAGGCTAGGCGAGATAATGGATAGGGTTATTTCTTTTCCACATTTGGGAAATTATTATATTGTTTTTGATTATTTTATTAGAAAGGCTACTAAATGTAAAGTAATTGTGCCACCCGCTACTACTAAAAGAACTATTGAAATTGGTAGTAAATATGCACCTTCTTTTGTATGTGTACCTTTTAAATATAATCTTGGTAATTATATTGAGGCATTAGAAATTGGAGCTAATACTTTAGTTCAAGGTGGTGGTGGATGTAGATATGGATATTATGGAGAACTTGAAGAAAAGATATTAAGTGATTTAGGCTATGACTTTGAGTTTTATAATATGATTAGCGATAATCATATTTCTCTTAAGAAGGGATATAAGTTTTGTAAGAAAATGAATAAAAGGGCTAATCCTATTAGTACTTTTTATTATTTGATTAATAGTTTAGTTATGATTATTTGTATGGATAAGATAGAAAAATATATTAGACTTAATATGGGATTTGAAGTAGTAGATGGTTCTTTTGAAAAGATAGAAAAAGAATATTTGGATAGTTTTAAGGATAATGGGATATTTAAAAATATTTATAATTATTTTAAGTATAGAAAGAAATTTAGGAATATTTTAATTAATAAACCTACTAATCCTCTTAGAGTTGCTATACTTGGGGAATTATATTCTTTAATTGATGCTAATACTACTTATAATAGCGAAAGAAAGATTATGAAAATGGGAGTAGAAGTATATAGAGATACCGATCTTACTTATTTACTTATTACTAAGAGATTTATACTTAATAGAATGATTAGGAAGGGTAATAAATATATTAAATATCATTTAGGGGCAGATGCTAGTGGTAGTGTTGTTAAAAGTTATTTATATGGATTAGAAGGATTTGATGGTATTTTGCATTTTAAGAGTTTTGGATGTACTCCAGAGATATCTGCGATGAGTATTATGCCATTTATTAGTGATGAATATGGTATTCCAATAATTTATATGAGTTTTGATGCTGAAGATAATGAAGTTGGCGTTGATACTAGACTAGAAGCCTTCTATGACATGATCAAGATGAAAAGGAAACAGACTTAGGTTTCTTTTTTTTAAGCAAGTTTACACCCCGAATATGATAGTTTATAATTTATAGACTTATAGGCTATAAATTACTAGGAAAGATTATAGCTTTCCTAGACAAATGAAAATATTTTAATATAAATATTTATAAAATTATTTGTATCTTAAAAGAAGTGTGATATAATAGATATGAGTAAGAAGGTGTTTATAGTGGGAGAAGTATTATTTCTTTTATTTATAGTTATTTGTATAGGACTTATATATATAGTACATAAATATTTTGGAAAGTATGAATTTTATTTTTTAGGTGTTATTTATACAGTTATTTCTTTTTTAATGTCTTTTAAATTAATAAATATATTTGGTTTAAATATTAATCCTAGTATTATATTTAGTAGTGGTTTATTAGCTATTTTATATTATTTTATTAAGAGATATGATGTTAAAGAATATAAGAAATTTAGTATGTTAGTATTAATTACTAATGTTGTACTTTATATGTTTCTTTTATCTAATGCTTTTATGATTCCTTCGATATATGATAAAACTTCTTCTTTATATCAAAGTTTGGTTTTAGATAATTTAGTTATGTTTATTACTTATCCAATAGCAATGATTGTTACTTTATATTTAGGTTGTTATTGTTTTAAGGCATTAAAAGAAGAAAAAGAAAAGAAAAATATGAAGATTATTGCTACTATTGTAGGACTTATGTTTATTGATACTTTTATCTTTATTTATTTTAGTTATGCTTTTCTTATTAGATTTGATAAGGCTATTATTATTGCTATAGAGAATTATTTTATTAAGAGTATTATTATGATTATATATGTTTTTATTATTAATAAAATACTTAGTGTAAAGAAGGTGAAGTAATGAATTATATATTAATTTTATTAGAAGTTATTTTTACTTTCTTTCTGATGTTTATATTTTATAAGGTTGGTAAGAAGAATGGTTTATATTTATATATGGTATTAATGTCTAGTATAGCTAGTATTATTATGTTTAAAACAATTGATTTATTTTCTTTTCAAGTAAATCTTGGTATTCCTATTATTATGGGACTATTTATATGTAATAATATTATTATTCAAAGATTTGGTATTGATGAAGTTAAGAGAATAATGACTACTAGTGGGATAGCATATGTAGTGGTGGGAATTATTGTTTCACTACTGTCACTTACTATTAATGGTGATTATGTACTTATTAGTAATGAGGTTTTTAATAGTTTATTTGGTTATGATATAAATAATATTAGAATCTTTATTGGTGGTTTTGTATCAATTATGTTGATGCTTTGGAGTAGTAGTTATGTTTATTACTATATTAGAAGGAGTAAGAATATTCTTTGGTTTAGTAATATTGGTACAATGTTATTTATTCAAATGTTAGAAAGTATTATCTTTGTTATTATTTCTTATATTGGAGAATTTGATTTTACTTTGTTATTTGGAATGATTGTTATTAGATATTTAATTAAAATTATGATTGGTATGATAGGACTTATTCCTGTATATACAATTGTTAAGATGAAAGATAAGTAGGTGTATTATGAGAACAAGAAAACAAGAATTAGTTAGTGATGATTTAAAACCTTTTGTATGTAATATTATGAAAGAATATAGAGAGAAGTATAATTATTCTTTAGAGGATTTGGCTAGAGCACTTAATTATAAGAAGAATAGGCAAACTTTACATAAGTATGAAACTGGTACTTTGAATATTCCTTATGAGATATTTTTTGATATTGCTAATATTTTTAATATTAACTCTGATGTATTTGATGAGATTCCTATGACTAAGGGTGAGAAGGATTTATTTGAGAAAAAGATGATTCGTAGTTATGTTAATACAATGACTGGTAATAATAATATTACTTCTAGAGGAGAAAAGATTGTTAATAGTTATAGGAATGCCTCCTACGAGCCAGTTAGTAAGATGTGTGATTTATCTATTAAGTTGATGGATGATTCGATGGCTCCAATTTATTTGAAGGGTGATAGGGTATTCTTTAGAAAGAAAGATAGTTATAATAGTGGTGATGATATTGTTATTGCTGTTAAGGGTAATGTTTTATCGGTTAGAAGACTGTATAAAAGTGGTAAGGCTATTATTCTTCAGGCTATGAATCCTAAGTATCAAACTATTGTTGTTAATGTCTTTTCAGAAGATATGATACTTGGCAAAGTAGAGACTTTAAGTAGAGAGATAAAGTAATTTATTTCTTTTTTTATGGCAAAAAAAAGAACTTCTTAAATGAAGTTCTTGACACTTTATTAGTTTAGTGCGTCTTTTAATTTGTTTCCAGCTTTGAATCCAGGAACTGTTCTAGCAGCGATTT
>CAKPIH010000009.1 GCA_934162325.1 uncultured Bacilli bacterium | reverse complement strand
GCAATATTTCTTCTTAAGAATTTAATTTGATCTTCTCTTGTTCTAAAGAAACTATTTCCTACTAAGCCCATACCATAGTTGCCTGTATAAACTTCTCCATCTTCACCTAGTACTGTATATACTTGTTTCTGCCAAGAATTATCATGACAAGATACATCATCATACTTCTCTTTTTTCAAAACAGTACCAATAATATAATGTTCATTATCTTGATTATATCCCCATTCTGGAATATATCTAAATATTAAAACTTCCATACCTTCAGTTATTTTATTATTCATATCAAAAACCTCCATTCGATAATATTATAACATATTTTCTAATATTTTTACTATTATTTTAGTATATATTCTTTGCTTATATATAATATATATGGTTGATATATTTATTTTATGGCAATACCTTGGCTCAAATAAACACTCTAGAACCATAGATCTAGAGTGAACATAATAAACTATACATTAATATTTCTATATTCTTTAATACCCTTATTCATAAGAATATAATATAAAACAATAGTTACTAAAATAATAATAAATACATGTATGCCAAGTAATAAATAAATATTTAACTTATCATATAAAGCAAAAATACCAATTACTGAGATAATAATAATACCCATATTAATAAATACCGCTACCATACTACTCATACTCTGTTTAACTACTTCCGTATCATTTGAAGCATTCATCTTAGGATATTTCAAATTAATAACTAATCCTAAGATACTAGATAAAGTAATAGTACTAATACTCATACTAAATATTAATAATATATAAATAATATTAACTTTAAATATAATAAAGAATATTAATTCAGATATAATAACAAAAGGTAATTCAATAAAATATGGATAAATTATCTTAGACTTAAAAATATCCCTCTCACTAATAGGCAAACTCTTCGTAATATTTATTGTCTTACCTTCTAGTGATACACTAGAAGATGTTATCGAAGTCATCAAACATGAGAATAGTACCAAGATATAATAAATAACTGGTATCGAAATATTTATATTTAACTCCTCATTACTAAGTAACATCTCTATAATACTATTTCCTTTAATACATAAAAGTATTGTTAATACTAGTACTAAAAGTAAACCAAATATCGTATTAAACATATATACAGGTGAAGAGAAATATCTCTTTAACTCTTTCATAGTTAAGGCTTTAATAGGACTATTCTTTTTATATACTTCTTTTTTATTCTTACTCTTTCTTACTATACTCTCTTTAGAGCCCTCTATTATTTTAAAGTAATATTTACCACCTAGTAAAATAAATAAGATAAATGGAATAATATTTATTAATAATAATTTTATAAATACCATGATATCAAACTTATCTATTAATGTAATGTAGGCTCCTACTGGGTAATATATTCTCGTTAACATATCATTAATACTAGAAGCCCTACTTGCTATATCCTCGATAAAGTTATTTAAATTAAAACTTAAGAAAAAGATACCCATAAAGATAATACTAGATAATATTGTTTGCATTATCTTCTTTGATTTAAATTTACTTGATACCAGTTTAACCAAATAGCCTAAGATACTAGATATAACAGTAGGTATAATTGGTATTAGTATAGTCATAATAAAAGATATTATATAAAAACTTATACTAGGATGTTCAAAATAAATATAGATAACAAAAGCTGGTAATAAAAACATTAAATTATATATATACTGAAATAGTATTAATTTAAATATTCTAACAAATAGTATTTGACTTCTTTTTATTGGTAATGAAAATAATAAATCATTATCTTTACATTCAAATAGTATTCCTTGTGATTTATAAATACCTTCAATTATCGTTATAATACTAACCATAAAGATAAATAAACTAAGCATTACATAAGTTAAACCAATTTCATGTAATGGTTTACCTATCATATAGGCATAGTAGCCAATAGAATAACCCATAGTCAAGAAAAGAAATACTGGTAATAATATCTTCTTTTTAGTACTAGCATTCTTACCAGCAGAATATTTAAACATATTCATATCACAAGTAAGAACAGCTTTTAATAGTGATAGTGTTTTCATTATTTTTCACCTAGTTCTAAGAATACCTGTTCTAATGATTCATCACCCTTGATATCTTTCATCTTACCTACTTTAACAATAGTTCCATCTTTAATAATAGCTACTCTATCACATAGTTTTTCCGCTACATCAAGAATATGAGTAGAGAAAAATATTGTCTTACCATCCTTAGCCATATCCCTCATTATTTCTTTCATGTCATAGACAGCCTTAGGATCTAAGCCAACGAATGGCTCATCCATTATTAAAACTTTAGGATTATGAGCTAAAGCAGCAATTAAAGCAATTTTTTGTTTCATACCATGAGAAAAACTTGATATATCATCATTCAATTTATCTTCTATCTCAAACATTTTAGCATACTTTAGCGTATTTTCTCTTCTAATACCCTCTGATACTTCATACATATCACAAATAAAATTAATAAAATCAATTGCCTTCATATTTTCATATAAATCAGGATTATCAGCAACATAAGCCATTATTCTCTTGCATTCTAAAGGCTCTTCTTTAATACTTTTATTATCTACTAAGATATCGCCTTCTTCAAAATCTAGAATACCCATAATACTCTTTATCATAGTAGTTTTACCTGCCCCATTATGACCAATAAAAGCAAATATCTCACCACCTTCAATTTTAAAACTAATATTCTTTAATACTTTCTTTTTACCATTATAAGTCTTACTTACATTTTTAATTTCTATCATAAATCCTCCTATTTAAGTACATTAGTAGTATCATTTAATAATTCTTTGATATTATTAAATACTTTAGATAAGTGATAACCATCTACAAAGACATGACTAACTGTTATATTTAAAGATATTTCATATTTACCATTATTTTCTATATACTTACCCCAACATATTCTAGGTACGGTCTGTGAACTTTTATCTTCTGGAATAGGATGTGTCATACTAGTAAAATCAGTCCATGGCAAACAAGTTATATAATATTCATTATAACTAGCAGTAGAATTATAACTCTCATCATTTAATTTATCTTGATATTTAGCCTTATCTATTCTCTCTTTAGCCATTTCATAGAATTCTTTATAATTATCTTTATTTATAAGCCTAACATTTTCAAATATCTCATTTTTTGTCATTACTGTAATAGCGGGATTTATCTCATCATATAAAACAGGTTTATTATTTTCAAATCTCATTCTTAAATTATCGACACTATTAAGTGCTTTAACAACAATATATAACATATTTATAAAGAATGATTCATTATGTTTCTTAGTATGTTCTACTAATGAAGTAACATCTAACTTTACAGTAAGACCATATGTCGGATTATTAAAAGTATTAAACCAATCATAAGTTTTCCTTCTCGGTAAATTATCTAAATCAATTTCATGCATCACTATCTTTCTCCTTATCTCTTATCATTATAACATTTTTTTATTTATAAAACCTTAATATTTTCTTAAATATTATCTATCTTTATTTAATGTAACAGTAGTATCTCCTATTCCACCATTTAATTTTATAGTGTTAGAGCCTACTCCTAGTACTTCGTTATCACTTACTTCTTTATTATCAATTACCACTTTACCAATACCTTTATTTATTTTAAAAGTATAATTATTACCAATTAAATTTAAAGATAAAGATCCTATTCCTATATCAATAGTACTATTACCAGTAATCTTTGATGTAATATTAGTTTTTCCTACCCCTATATCTAAATCTAAATCATTAATATTACCATTTACAATAGTAAAAGAACCTGCTCCCGTATTAATATTAGTATTATCAGAATAAATATCTTTAATTAAAGTAGAACCCGCTCCTAAATCAAGAGTTAATTTTCTAGTATTCATATTTTCAATATTTAAAGTACCTGCTCCCATATCAATATCAATCTTATTTAATACAATATTACTAGGAATATAAATAGTTAATTCATCTCTCTTATTATTAGAACTAGTCCATATCTTTTTATTTTCTTTTACTATTAAAGTACTATCTTGAATAGTATATTTAACATTATTACTATTTGTTTCTATAGAGAATTTATCTCCCACTTTAATATTCAAATTATTATATATCAAATCTATATCAATATCATCTATATTAGTATTATCATTATTCCATAACACTTTTACATCTTCATTACCAGAAGTATCACTAAATACACTAATTAAACTATATATACCATTTGTTATACCTGATATAATAGTAAAAGTTAAGAATATAGCAAAAGCCATAGATAAATATTTAATTATTTTCTTACCAGTAGTCACTTAATATCAACTCCGCCAAACATACACATAGCATTTATATAAATATTCTTTTTAGAATTAATATTTTCTTTTTTATTAGCAACTCCTCCAAAGATAGAAGTAGATTTTACAATAACATTTACATCCTCTGGTACTAAAATATTAATACCTCCAAATATACTTGAAGCATTAATTACTATATCTTTTTCGATAATAGCTTCTCTTAAATCTAATTTAATACCACCAAAGCATGCTGTTACATCACTACCACTAAACTTTTTATTACTTAAGTTTACATCTTGTCCAGAAAAGGCTGCAAAATAATTATCATCACTATTTTTTTCTTTATTTAATTTATTTATTTTATCATTTACCTTACTATTAAAACTATTTTTAAATATTAAAGATAATCCTATAATTACTATAATAGAAGGTACTATTAATTTCCATATCTTATCCAAATCTAAGATATCATTCATACCTAGTAATAAAATAACTCCTACTAAAAGGCCTATTATATTACCAGTTTTATCCTCATTAGAAAATAAACCTATAAAACAAGGTATTATAATAAATAAAGACCACCATCCATCAAAGAAAATATCAATATTAGTAATACCTAAACTATTAGTACCAACAAGTACTCCAAGTAAAACCAAAACCACTCCCCATAAAATACTTTTCATATTATTCATTCTTATCACTCCAATCTTTATTATTTAATATCCATTTATTATTTGGATTTTCTTCTAGAAGCATTAATATCTAAAATTCACTAGATAAAAGTTCTGCTACTTCTTTTTCTAATATTTTATCTTTAATTATTTTTATTTCTTTAATCGTTTAATTCTCCTTTCTTATAATTGCATTGTACCACATGATACATTATTTGTATATATTATTTAGATAATATTTTTATTTTTTCTTTTCACTCTAAGCCTAAGGTCTTAGAGTGTCATTTCTAGCTTATAATCTAGAAATGATAGTATTTGTTAAAATGCATAAAAATATATAGACTTTTATAGATATTTATAGTATAATTAACTCACGAAGGGAATACTATATATTGTAGTATTTTCTTACCGAGCCCCCCATACATTTGAGATGGCAAGGGCTCGACCTCGAGCTGTGCTATACACAGTAGCCCACCTTTTGGTGGGTTTTTATATTCTTTTACTATTTAAAAATTTCATTATCCGTTTTAATTCTTCATTACTTAAAAAATACTTTTCTGCATTAGTAAGTGGAATATGATTTTTCTTTTTATAATATAGTTTATCTATAAATGTCAACATATCTGATACTTGGAATAATTTTTTTATATCCAGATGTTTAATGAATTCATAAAAATATATAGACTTTTATAGATATTTATAGTATAATTAACTCACGAAGGGAATACTATATATTGTAGTATTTTCTTACCGAGCCCCCCATACATTTGAGATGGCAAGGGCTCGACCTCGAGCTGTGCTATACACAGTAGCCCACCTTTTGGTGGGTTTTTTCTTGTCTACAAAAAAGTTTATTTTTTAGACCTGGGCTAAAAAATACCCTATAGGACCTTAGGCCTATAGGGCAATAGAAAATAAATTATTTATTATTTAACAAATGTTTAATAGCTCTAGTTACAATTAATTTACCATATTTATAACTAATAGAACCCTGTTGATAAGCAATATAAGGACTTCTAAGAGGACCATCACAAGATAATTCTATAGAACTACCCTCAGTAAATGAACCAGAAGCCATAATAATTTTATCATCATAACCAGGCATTTCTGATGGCATAATCATAGCATTAGAATCTACTTTAGAATTAAACTGAATACCTCTAACATATTCTATTAAATCATTTTCATTATTAAAAATAATATTTTGAACAATATCTACTCTTTCACTATTATATTTAGGACTAACTTCATATCCTAATTTTTCCATAACATAAGAAGTATATATAGCGGTCTTTATAGCATTTGCTACTACCATCGGAGCAAAGTATAAACCTTCTAATATATATCTATTCTGATTAAGAGATGGACCTACTTCTAAAGCCTGTCCAGGAACATTTAATCTTTCAGCACATAAATTAATTAAATCTTCTCTTCCAACAATATAACCACCATTTGAAGTAATAGCCCCTCCTAAGTTTTTAATAAGAGAACCTACACAAACATCTGCTCCTACTTCAGTAGGTTCTTTAGTAGTAACCATTTCACAGTAACAATTATCTATCATAACAATTACTTCTTTATCAATACTTTTAATTAATTTAATTACTTTTTCTATCTTATCAATATTAATACTATCTCTAGTACTATAACCCTTACTTCTTTGTATTTCAATTACTTTAACTTTATTATTCTTAAGAAAATCTTCTATTTTAACATAATCAAAGTCATTATCTATTAAATCTATTTGTTCATATTTAACATTAAAGGCTTTTAATGAAGATGGATTATCATTAAAACCAATTACACTATCTAAAGTATCATATGGTTTACCACTAATTGATAATAAAGTATCTCCAGGTCTTAAAAGGCCAAAGAAACAAGTAGTAAGAGCATGAGTTCCTGATATAAATTGACATCTAACTAAAGCAGCCTCAGCTTTAAAGATATCTGCAAAAACTCTTTCAATTTTATCTCTACCTGTATCATTATACCCATAACCAGTAGTACTATTAAAATCAATCTCACTAATACTATTCTTTATAAAAGAATCAAGTACTTTACTACTATTATATTCCTCTATTTCATCTACTTTAGTAAATATTCCTTCTAAATCTTTATTACTATTCTTTATAATATCCTCTAACATTTCTTACCTCCATCTATTCTTATAACACTATTATTTATATAACTTGCTTTATCACTTATTAAAAAGGAAACTAATTCTGCTACTTCATTTGGATTACCAAATCTACCTAATAGAATTTTATTTTCTTCTTTATTAATAAATTCTTTATCTAAATTTTTATTCATATTAGTATTAATCCATCCAGGACATATAGTATTTACTCTAACATATGGAGCTAAATAATTAGCCAAATTATTAGATAAAGATATTAATCCAGCTTTAGAAGCATCATAATCAACACTTTCTATATATGGAGTATCTATTCCATTAGTAGAACTAATATTTATAATTACACCATATCTATTTTCTTTCATTTTAGGTCCAATCTTTTGACATAATAAAAAAGGAGCCACTAAATTTATATCTAAAGTATTCATAAAATTATCTTTAGTTTTATCTTCAAATAAAGTATCACATGTAGTAGCAGCATTATTTATTAAAATATCTATTTTATCATATCTATCATAAATAATCCTTAACATATTATCTATTTCTTCTTCTTTAGCAAGATTACATTTAACTACCAATAAATCAGTATTATATAATTTATCTAATTTATCTTTTAATTTCATTACTTCATCATAGTTATTATTGTAATGTAATATCACTTCATAATAGTCTCCTAGTAAAGACGCTATTTCGCTACCTATACCACTTGAAGTACCTGTTATTAATACTATTTTCTTCATATTTCTTCCCTCTTCCATGGTATTATATCATATTTTATATTTTTTTTAAATAAAATACTTGTCAAAACCAAAAATATATGATATCATTGTTATTGTCTTATGGCGGAATTGGTGAAGTGGTTAACACGGTGGATTGTGGTTCCATTATACGTGGGTTCGATTCCCACATTCCGTCCCAGATAGATTTTAACTAACCATTATGGTTAGTTTTTTTATTATTAAATTTAAAAAGACTTGAGTATTTTACCCAAGTCTTTCTTTTACTAGTTTATTAACCAAAGACATATCAGCCTTACCTTTAACAAGTGGTGAAATATTCTTCATAATAAGTCCCATATCTTTTTGTGATGTAGGTTTTACTTCTTCAAATACTTTATCAATTATTTCAGTGAGTTCTTCTTCAGATAATTGTTTAGGCATATAAGTATTTAAGATTTCTATTTCCTTCTTATTTTGTTCTACTAGATCACTTCTACCAGCAGCTTCAAACTCTTTAATAGAATCATTTCTCATCTTAATTTGTTTAGATATTACTGTAATAACATCATCATCAGTTAATTCTTCTCTTGGATTAGGTTTAGCAAGTTGCATAGCACCCTTTACCATTCTAATTACACTAAGACGAAAACTATCTTTACTTTTCATTGCCTCTTTTAAATCATTATTAATTCTTTCTGATAGTGTCATATCTATCACTCCTTAGTAATTTCTTCTATTTTTCTTTCTAGAATTAATTATATTTTGTTTCTTTTCTTCTCTTAATTTAGCTCCACGTGGTGTGTAGCCTTCCGCTCTTTTTTTAGCTCTAGAGAGATCACCATTACGAGCAACGTTTATCTTGAATCTTCTTAATGCAGACTCAAGTGTTTCATTATCTTTCACTCTATATGTTACACCTGCTGACATTTTATCCCTCCTTCCGCTTTTTCATTAAAGATTATACCATTATTTAATACAATTTACAAGTATAACAAATATATTTTTTAATAAAATATGACATTTTTTTACTATTTAAAACGGAAAAAGGACTTTTATTATTAATTAAACCTAAATATCACACATTTTATTTTCTGTTTTACGACGAATATAATTACCAAGAGATTCCCCTATTTGATAAATTACTTCAAGCGTTTTATATATAGCAGTTAACATACTAGAAGTTAAACCAGTTCCCCCTTCAATACTTTTCATTTCATTTATATTTAATTCTTTCATACTCTTCCCTCTTTCTAATTACATTTTTTAGGATTAGCTATACCATTTAATATACCTGATACAAAAGCTATAACCATAGTTACTATACCAGTAATTAATATAGGATCTGCTCCCCCTTCAATATTCTTCATAGTAGTTACATCTAATTCTTTCATTACTCCTCACTTTCTAAGTAGATAATCAATTATTTTTTTATTTTCTTTTATTAGTTTTAAATCTAATGTTAAATTATTATATTTATATTTATTTGGTATATCTAAACTTATTGTTACTATTTGATAAGTAGTAATATTATCAGTAAAATATTCACTATCTATTTCTCTTATTTGATAATAATACTTTTTATTATCAATTATAATGATATTATTATTAGTAATAAATTTAATATTATCTAAAGGAATATATAATTTAATATAGTAAGAATTATTATCTTCAGTTACAAGTCCACGTAATTTATAATATATTTTATAATCTAAAAGCATAAATGCTATAATTAAGGAAAGCAGCATTATAATTATTATCATTACATAAACATATACAATATACTTTATTTTTCTTGTTAATATTATTTCACTATCAATATATCTATTCATTATATACCTCCTCTATCACATTAACTTCACCATTATCTATTTTAATTACTCTATTATATAAATCACTATTTTCTATCCGATGAGAAATAATAATAAATGTTTTATCATGAAAATATCTAAATATATCAAGTAATATTTCTCTTTCTAATTTAATATCTATTTGATTAAAACCTTCATCAATCATAATTATCTTACTATTTTTTAACAAACTTCTTGCTAGTATTATTCTTTGCCTTTGCCCTCCTGAAATATTGATACCATTTTCTTCAAGAATATAATCATATCCCAAAATATTATCTTTAACAATATCATCTATATGTAATATCTTACATATATTTAAATAATCTACTTCACTAACATCTCTATCAAGTAGAATATTATTTCTAATAGTATCATTAAATAATAATTCATTTTGTGATACATAAGTAATACTACTTCTAATATCAGACATACTATAATCATTAATATCATAATTATTAATAAATATTTTATTTCTGTCCGCTTGTAAATATTTATATAATAATTTTAATATAGTTGATTTACCACTACCAGAAGAACCTAGTAATAGTACTCTATCTTTATCCTTAATAAATAAATTAATATTTTTAAGTACATAGTATTTATTATTAAAAGTATAACTTAAATTAACTATTTTAATATTACCATTAACTTCTAATCTCTTATCTTCATATATTTTTTCATCTTCAATATCAAAGAAATCATTAGCCCTTCTAATACTATTTTTAACATAATAATATTCATAAATTAAATCAATAATATTACGAAAAGGATAAATTAAATAACTAGATAAAAAACTTATAGTCATATAATCTCCTACTGTTACTTTATTATTCATAATCAAACTAAAAGTATAATAACTAACTAGTAAAATAATACTATCAGTAATAAACTCTTTTAATAAAAGAATAGTATTATTTATTTTATCAGTATAATAATTTATATTTAATAATTTAGAATAATTCCTACTAAACTTATAAATAATATTATCTTCTATATTAAGACCTTTAATAGTTTCAAAACCATTTACCGATTCAATAATAGTATTATTTACTTCTACTACTCTCTCTTGTTTTACTATAATAGTATTCTTTATTATAGTATTATAAATAATAATTATCAAAAGATATAGAAATACTCCTACTAAATAAAGAATCAATATATCTTTATTTATATTAAATATAATTATAAAAGATATAATAAATAGTAATGTATCTAGTAATATAGTTACTATTATTTTTGAAATAAAAGATTTTATGTAAGATAAATCATTTATTCTTGATAATACTTCAGAAGCCTTTTTATTCTTATAATAATTGAAAGGAAGTAAAATTACTTTGCAAAAAGATTCAATTAAGAGAGTTACATCAAGCTTTTGATTTAAATAAATCAAAAGATGATTTCTAATAAAACTAGTTATATTCTTGATAATATACAAAATGAAGAATACTATTGTTATTAATTTTAAATTATGTAGTTCTGTATCTATCACTTTATCAAATACTATTTGAGAATATAAACCTACTATGCACGATAGTAAAGTAAAGATAAAAGATAGTATAAAGACAATAATAATATTACTCTTATTATCATTTAATACTTTTAAAATTATATTTTTAATAATTTTATTACTCTTATAAATAGGTAACTCTGATACTTTTTCTAATAATAGTATATAGCCTGTCCATATATTACTAAAATCAAAGATATCTATTACTTCTTTACCAGTACTAGGATTCATTATAAGTACTTTATTATTATTAATCTTATAGACTACTACAAAATGCATATAACCATTTTTATTTACTTGACTAATAAAAGGTAAATTTACTTCTTTTATTTTATCTATCTCATCTACCTTAAATCCTTTAGCTGCAAACCCCAAGTGCGAAGCTGCTAAACTTATGTTGTAAAAACTAGTTCCATCTTTAGTTGTCTTTACTAATTCAATTAGTCGTTCCTTTGCTATATCACCCCCATAATAACGAATAATTGATAGAAGGCATGCCGCTCCACAATCCTTAAAACCATCTTGCTTAATGATGAGTTTCTTCTTCATTCTACCTCCCTTCATATATTAATACACTTTTATTTTTAATTTTTACCACTTTTTAAAAATTTTTTTATTTTTCGATACTTATATATAGACTCCCTTTATCTTTCCATTCTTCTTTATCTTTCTCCCAAGCTGCTAATAACTCTTTATCTTTATTAGCGGTCCTAATACTTTCTAAGAAGCTTTCTTTTTCTTCAGGAGTTAATAAATCATCTCCCAATAATTCTGATATTTCATTAATAGTCTTAGCTTTAAAAATACTTCCCCATCTTAATACATTAGTTTTTGGTACACTATCATCATGCATAAGTTCATAACACTTATCAAAATCAAGTCTTACTACTTTAATTGTTTTTACCTTATTATCTCCATCTATTATGTAATTACAACTACATTCACTTAATACTTTTTTATCTATTTCTTCTCTCATTTTTCCTTCTTTCTTCACCTTTAACTCCTAGTTATTCTCTAGATAAGTTATTTCTAAGTCATATTATTTTCCTCCCTTCATATATTAAATACACCTTTATTTTTAATTTTTACCTCAATCTGTAATATTTTTTAAAAAAATTATCATTTTTATGACCTTAGGCATAAAAATACCTCTAAAGACCTAGGCTTTAGAGGCAATAAAAAAAACAAATACCTAATATAAGTACTTGTTTAAATTATTATCTATCCATGAAAATCCATCTTAGTTATAATATCATTTTCTATAACAATCTTCCCAATATCATATTTAAAATTATTATTACTACATTTAGATAAATCTTTAAGTTCACATTTACTATCATCATTTAAATATTCATAAGAAATATTAACCAAATATTTATTATCACTACTAGAAGTAATTTCAATATTATAGTTACCAGTATAATTACTCTTCCATCCCTTACCAGAATAATTTCTACAGTAAAGATTACCATCTATTTCATAATAATCATCATATTGTTTAGGATTATTAATATCAGATAACTTAAGATCAGTTTTAAATAAACTAGAACTAGCAAATGTAGCTAAATAACTCTTAATTTCATCAATATTTTTATATTCAGACTTAACATATTCCCCAGTAAAAGTAGAACCATCATCATTCTTAAAAGTAATATCTTTAACATCAGTAGTATTACCACAATAAGGCATTACCATAGTCTTTTCATAATATTCATTAGCCTTATCAATAATCTCTTTTACTTTACTTATAGTACTCTCTTTAACATTACTTTTTTTAATATAAGTACCACAAGCATACCCAGTATAATTATTATCTCTCTTCTTATAACTAATTTTATACCACTTATCACATGCATCATTACCATCTAGTTCTTCCTCTATCTTAACCTCTTGGTAGCAGGATAATCCATCAATAATATCTCCTGTTACACTATTTCTAACATTTAAAAGAGCCGTATTACCATCACAAGCTACATAAGAAATAGCACTATCTTCCTTATTATCCTTATTATCTTCTACTACATCATTATTCTTATCATTCCTATTATCATTATTATCACTATCTTTATTAATTATCACTAAATAAATAATAGCTCCTACTAAAAGTAAAGCAATAAAGCCTCCTGCCACATACATAATAATCTTTTTCTTATCATTATTATTACTATTTAGTCTATTCATATCAACACCCTCCTCATCATTAACATCTTCTATTTGTTTCTCAATATCATTCATCATATCCTCCTACTAAATATAATATACCACATTTTTAATAAAAAGAATAGTTTTTAATATAAATTTCAATACAAAATAAGACACATAACGTGTCTTTAAAATATTATACTCTTTGATTTATAAATTCCATTCTTAACTTATCCGCTAAAGTAACAATAAATTCCGAATTAGTAGGTTTAGCTTTATCAACATCAACACTATGTCCAAAAATATCATCCATAAGATCCCAATCACCACGATTCCAAGAAACCTCAATAGCATGTCTTATAGCCCTCTCTACTCTAGATACAGTAGTATCAAACCTATCAGCAAGTTCTGGATATAACTCCTTAGTAATAGCTCCTACTATTTCAGGATTATCATATACCATAGTAATCGCCGTCCTTATATACTGATACCCCTTAATATGTGATGGCATACCAAGTTCATGCAATATTCTACTTATAGATTGCTGTAAATTATTATTAAATAAATTAAGACTTTTCTTTTCCAAAGTATTAAAAGTATCCAGTATTCTATCTTCTAAATCAAATAAATCAAAAGGTTTTAATATATAATAAGTAACACCATATTCACTAACTTTCCTTATTGTATCAGGAGCATTATAAGAAGTAGCCACTATCACATTAGGATGAATATCTTCCTTATTAAGTTCCTTTAAAACACTTAATCCATCTTTCTTAGGCATAATTAAATCAAGTATAACTAAATCATATTTTATATTCTCATTCTTTATTAGTTCTAATCCTTCAATACCATCATATGCTTTACCTACAATTTCAATCTTCTGATTATCTTCAAAATAATCCTCTACCATACTAATTAGATTAACATTATCATCAATCATTATAACTTTAATTTTTTCCATTTCATCTTACCCTTCTTTCTTACAAACAAATTGTACTACATAAATAAAGCAAAATATGTCGAATTATACCATCATTAAACAAAAATAAAGAAATACTATTTGTACTTCTCTATTAATTAAACCCTTTGAATTATCCTTTCTACTTTTTTTATATCAGAAGAAATATCTCCTACTAAAACACCATTAATACCTTCTATATTTATTATATCATTAATATTACTACTATCAACAGAACCACCATATAATAAATTAGGTTTTTTCTTATACTTATCTTCCAAGTATTCATTAATAAAACTAATAACTTCTTCAATTCTTTTTATGTTAGGAAGTGCACCAGTACCAATAGCAAATATAGGCTCATATGCAAATATAATAAACTCAATATTTTCAACATCCTTTAAATATTTATCTAATATTTTAGGTATAGTCTCATGATAATCATCATCTATATTTTCACCAAAACATAATATCGGAAAAATATTAGCATCAAGAGCCGCTATTAACTTATTATTTATAATAACAGCATTCTCATTAAAATCTCTCACCCTTTCGTAGTGGCCAATAATACTATACTCAACTCCTAAAGATTTTAACTGATCAGTAGATATCTCTCCCGTATGCTTATAATCAGTATTATAATTCAAATTTTGACTACCAATTAACCAATCAGAATTATTAACAAATGCCTCCAAATAAATATCAGATGGACAAATAATTATATCATTATCTGTCTCTAAATTATTAGTCTTCTCAATATAATTATATAAATCATCATATAAAAGACTCATCTTGTGATTAAATATTATTATCTTTTTCATACTACTCCTCTTCTACTATATAATTTTATCAAGACAATTTCAATTATATAGTTATTTCTAATATTTTGTTTTCTATCATCTTATAAATTTATTTTTTATTTGTCTAAGTATCAAAAGTTACCACTAGTTAACTTTCTTATCTTCTATAACATCAATCCCTACTAAACTTCTACTTTCCAAATATTTCATCGTAGCACCACCACCAGTAGATACATGATAAAAAGAATCAGAAAAGCCAAGTTTATTAACAGCGGCAGCACTATCTCCACCACCAATTACAGTTTTAACTTTATTTTTATCTAAGCATTTAAAAAGCATTCTTGTCCCTTTAGCATACTTATTATCTTCAAACAAACCCATTGGTCCATTAAAAATAACCCTTTTAGCAGTTTCTAATGCTTTATTAAATATCTTAATAGAATTACTACCAATATCATAACCAATATCATTATCATCAAATTCATTGATTTTCTTTTCCCCATCAGCAGTCATAAAATCTACAGGTAATATTATTTTATCATCATACCTATCTAACATATCCTTAGCAAAACCCAAATGCTCTAAACTAACAATAGATTTACCAACATCATAACCTTCAGCTTTAAGAAAAGTAAAAGACATTGCTCCACCAATTAAAAGTTTATCACACTTTTGTAATAATGATTCAATTAAAACAATCTTATCATCAACCTTTTTACCACCTAGTACCGCTATAAAAGGATGAGTTTTATCATCTAATACGCTATCAATCTTCTGAAGTTCTTTTTCTACTAAAAATCCTACTCCACTAGGTAAATATTTTGGAATACCCGTTATTGATGTATGATTACGATGACAAGTACCATAAGCATCATTAATAAATATATCACCAAGACTAGCCCAATACTTAGCTAAATCATCATTACATTCTGATTCTCTCTTATCAGGAACATCTTCAAATCTAGTATTCTCTATAAGTAAAACACTTTTCTCTTTCATATTATTAACCATATCAGTAAGCCTATCACTACAAGTATCAGGAGAAAATAAAACCTCAGTATTCAAATATTCTCTTAATCTTTCCGCTACCGGATAAAGACTATTTTTCTTTTTATCTTCTTCTGTTTTAATTTTTCCCAAATGCGATAGTAAAATAATCTTAGCATTAAATCTTAAAGCATATTTAATTGTCCTAAGACTAGCAATAATTCTCGTATCATCAGTAATTACACCATTTTCGATAGGAACATTCAAATCACATCTAATAATTATTTTTTTTCCTTCTAAATCAAAATCCTTTATTGTCCTTTTCATCTTTTTCTCCTCTAACATAATTTTATCACAATTAAAATTATTAGTCTATATTTAATCTTTATTTAATAAAATTAAATGAGGGATATTATGAAAAATATTATTGAATTTTATTACAATTTATCACCAGAAAACATTAAACAAAAAAATAATAATTACTACTTCAATACAAATAATAATAACTATATCTTTAAAGAATATAATATTAACATAGCATTAATTGAAGACATAGCAAAATTAAATATATATCTAAATAATTATTTAAACATTAATAAAATAATATTCAATAAATATAATAATCCCCTAACTAAAATAAATAATAGCTATTATATTTTAATATTACAATCAAATAAAATTAATATAGATTTATCAACTATTTCTAAGTTTTCTTCAATATCTTTACCTAAAATAAACACATTAGAAAGAAATAACTGGCAAATACTTTGGAGTAATATGATAGATTATTATGAAACCCAAATAGGAGAAAATAGTAAAAAATATCCCCTTATCCGTGAATCATTTGACTATTTTATCGGATTAGCAGAAAATGCCATCTCATATCTTACCTATACAAAAAAAGAAACACCTAAAACAATATATGATAATAAAGTATTATCCCATAATAACTTATATCATTCACTAGAAGACCCATTAAATATCATTATAGATCACAAATCTCGTGACTTAGCAGAATACATAAAATTATCCTTTTTTGACAATAATAAAAATATATTCCAAGAATTAGATAATTATTTTTATTATCAAAAATATTCCGATTATGGAATAAGAGTATTATTCTCCCGTATTCTCTATCCTAGTTTTTACTTTAAAATATATAACGATATAATTCAAGGAATAGTAAAGGAAAAAGAACTAAATAAAATAATAAACAATATTGACAAATATGAAATATACATATACAAAATCTATATATATTTAAAAAAATATTCAAATCTACCTCCTGTAGAATGGTTAAAAAAAACGAAAAACTAATTTTCGTTTATAACCTTAATTACTTCTGGAATTTCATTTACCAAAGCAGTTTCAATACCATCTTCAAGAGTAGAAGCAGCCATTGGGCATCCTGCACATGCACCAATTAAAGTAACATAAACAATACCATTTTCATATCTATTAAACTTAACAGAACCACCATCATTTTCTAAATAAGGTCTAATTTTATCTAGTACTTCATTAATTTTTATTTCAATTTCTTTATTTCCCATTTTCTCACCCATTAATTATTATATATTTTTTTTAAAAAAAGTACAAGAAATATTCTAAAATTTCAAAAAAAATGTTATAATAACAAATGTGAGGAAGATAGTATGGAAAAAGTAAAAAAAAATGATGTTATCAAAGTAAAAGTAACAGGAGTTCAAAAATATGGAGCTTTTGTCAACAGTGAAGACAATAATTATGACGGATTAATTCATATATCAGAAATATCTTATGGTTATGTAAAAAATGTTAATGACTATCTAAAAATTGGAGATTCCATCTTTGCCGAAGTAGTAGATGTTAGTGATAAAGATAATCAATTAAAACTAAGTATTAAAGATATAGATTATAAAAAAGACGGTACAAAACTTAAAAGAATGGCTGAAACAAAAAATGGATTTACTCCTCTAAAAGATAATCTAGAAATATGGATTAATAAAAAAATAAAAGAAATAACTGACAAAATGTAAAAAAAAAAATATTTTTTTTTATAAACCTCTTGACAAACAGTACCAAGAAATGGTATAGTATTAATTGTCATGAGACAATGGGCGATTAGCTCAGTTGGTTAGAGCACTTGCCTTACAAGCAAGGGGTCATAGGTTCGAGTCCTATATCGCCCACCATTGCCGAAATAGCTCAATTGGTAGAGCAACTGACTTGTAATCAGTAGGTTACGGGTTCAATTCCTGTTTTCGGCACCATTTTTTTGGAGGGATAGCGAAGTGGTCAAACGCGGCAGACTGTAAATCTGTTCCTTCGGGTTCCATGGTTCAAATCCATGTCCCTCCACCACTTTTGTTTGGTTATTGAATGCCCCGTAGCCAAGCGGTAAGGCACCACACTTTGACTGTGGCACTCGTTAGTTCGAATCTAGCCGGGGCAACCAAATTTATTATTCGCTTCGTTAGCTCAGTCGGTAGAGCATTTGACTTTTAATCAAAGGGTCTGGAGTTCGAATCTCCAACGAGGCACCATTTATAAAATATAAACCTTAAAACAAGGTTTTTTATTTTTACATTTATACCAACAAAAAAAGTTAACAAACCAAAGTTAACTTTTTTTATATACTATTTTCCTTAAAATTTCTATATTCCATAACAAAATGCCATTTTTTTTTATACATAGTAAATAATAATTCATATTGCATAAAAAACATATTATAATTATTATCATTAATCTTTTCAAATAAAGCAATAATACCATATTTTCCACGATTAATAAAACATATTTCCTCTAGTAAATTAACCATTTTCAGTAAATCATTATAATTATCTTTATCAATATTATCTAAATCAAAACCTACAGCCATAAAAAGCTTATCAAGTTCATTTCTAAGTACAAGACAATTATTATAAAAATTTTCTATAATTAATTTATTAAATTCTTTATTAAAATATGTAATATTACTATTATCATAAAAATATTTCTTAGTTAAAAAAATATTATCCTTATCATTAGCAATACACAAAGGAAGAATAATATATATAAGTTCAATATTGCTAAAAGAATTAATAGTATATGTAATAAAGTTATCTAAAATACATAAAAATTGTTCATATTCCGTTAAATATTTTTTCTTAATAATCGTAGGACATTCAATATATATTTTATTATCACTAAAATAGTCCATATACTTATCTAAATATCCCTTATCTAAAAGATCTACTATAAATATCCCATTTATTAAATTGTTACTCTTATTAATAACATCTTTAATCTTATTTTTTTTAAACATATATACCCCCTAGATACATTAATACATTACCAAAAAACCATAAAAATAACATCAATTATCTTATATAACATAATAAACTTCTTATCAAACAATCAAAGTTAACTAAAAGATAACAAAAAAAGTAAATACTATTTTTAAGTATTTACTATAAATTTATTTTTTTCAAAATATAATATTTACAATCAACAGCACAATCATTTTCTAAGTAATTACTAGCAAATTTAAAATTATTAATATTTTTAGCCTTCTTATTACCATCCAAATAAAAACCTTTTAATCTAAGTTTACCATAAGCAATATCTCCAACTATATAATCATAATCTTCAAAAAAGTCCGTATAATGATTAATAAATTCCTCTTCATCAAACCCATTTTTATAATCTTTAATAATTTCATATTTATTATTTTCAACTTCAATTATTTTCATATATCATTATCTCCTATTCATAATCTTTATTAAAAGCCGTTTTAATTTGTTCATATTTTGCTAAACTAGAAGCAGAATTCCAAGTAATAAATCCACCATCTAATCCAGCAGCATATAAAGCTCTAACCTGATCCTCTATCTTACTAGCATTATAAATAACAGTAGGCTTCCAATAAGGTGTATCATAGGCAGTTATCCATGTTCTAGCAACAGCCGGCGTAGGAATCTCTTTTTGTCTAGCAGCGGCCCCTTTAGCCCAATTATATACAGTTTGATAAGCATTAGTCCAAGTATCAACACTTCTACCAAAATGGTCCGTATAAGGCATTGAACTAATAGCATCAACAATATTAGAAATCGCAGGCCAATACTGACCATAAGCCGTTACATATTCTCCAGAACATTCCCCAAAGACATCAACAGATAAATAAGCACCAACTTTATGAATTTGATCTGTTGCATAAAATAGAAAGTTTTGAACAGCCTCAGCCTTTTCTTCATCATATTTATTTTTAAAATCACTATTACCATTTATTGACATATTATAAGCATCTTCTGGAAATCTCACATAATCAAATTGAATTTCATTAAAGCCCATCTCTTTTACTGCCTCTTTAGCTAGCTCAACATTATAATACCAAGCACCTCTACTATAAGCTGATGGCCATAATCTACTTGAAGCCGTAGAACTAATACAATCCTCAGGATGATCTTTGCCATAATGAACATCATTAAATACAACAATTCTACCAATAGCATAAATACCAGCATCTTTAATTTTATCAATAGCCGACTTATAACTACTATTATCATTAATAGCGGTCGCATATGCAGTAGGAGATATTTCCTTAGCAACATTAGAAGAATAAGCAAGAGCTCCATCCTTAATATCCACTACTATAGCATTAACACCATTTTCCTTAGCAATCTTTAAATAACTATCAATAGATCCAATTGTACCAGCATTTAAATACATCGTTTTAGCTTTCTTGAGCAATTTATTATCTTCAAACTCAACTCTTTCGTAAGGATAATAATCTAAAGTAGAAGCCTTACCACCATATAATTCTCTTCCCTTAAATTTTCTATCTTTATGAATATCATAAACACCATTCTCATTATAAACACTATCCGCAGATTCCTTATCATTAACTAAATATTTACTATATACATATCCTTCAGTATCATTATATTTAATCTTATACATATTAACATTACCATCATCTAATAACTTATCATAACCAGTAATATCAAATTTATTTCCTTTTTTAATAAAAGAAGCAATCTTTGAATCAGTTTCATTTTCATATACTGTAACTGAAGTTCTAACATATCTTTCTTTTTCTAAAACAACATCTTTAACATTTTTTACTAATTGTTTAGCATTAACATAATATTCTTTATTATCAAACTCTATAAGTAAATACTCATTATCATTCATATCAATCTTCTTACCAGAATAAATAACTTTCTTACCACGAACAAGTTCATCACTCTCTTTAAGATTATTATCTTCATCCATAATATAAGTAGTAACTTTATTAGTATCTCCTGCTAAATACATTGAACTTTTACCAATAGAAATATTCTTTCCTTTACTAGTAAGAAATATAATAATTCCTATTATTAAAATAAGAATAATAACAAAAGCCAAAACCCTCCCTATTTTAATCTTCCTTTTTCTTCTTCTTTTTTCCACTTCTACCACCTAGATATAGTATACCACAAAAATATAAAATTTAATAAAAAAACTCAAACATTTTATAATATTTGAGTTTAACTATTTAAAAATAAAAATACATAAATAGCGGCTTTTCCAAGATTATAATTAATTTCTTTAGAATAACCAGTTACCTTTTCATAAAACCACATAACTTTATCTACTAAACTTACTACTATACTTTCACGGTATTTAGGAAATACACTAATACTAACAGGAAACATATGACACTTAATAATATTCTTTTCTTTATCTGACAAAACAAAATGCTTCTTAGCATTATTTAAAGCAATAGAAGGATGACCAATAAGAAGTTTTCTACTATTTTTAGTATTATATTTATTTAAAAAGAAATCATGAAGTAATCCTCCTCTAGCGGCACTAACATAATCAAATCCTAATTTCTTACATATTTTATAAGAATAATAAGATACTCTTTTAGAATGAACAAGTCTATTAATCTTATGATGCGGACATAATTCTATCTTTTTAAATTCTCTATTATTTAAAATATCTTTTACTATTTCTTTATATTCATAATTATCAAAATCTATTTTCATACTATCCCTCACAATATTGTATTTACTAATTAATAAAGTAATAAATTAAACAGACTAAAAGAAGCCAAAGCTTCTTATTTATCTAGCATATTTAGTAAATTTATCTTAAACATATCTCTATCTGCATGAGATTTAGATACCATAACACCCTTATAAGTAGAAAGTTCTTTTTGATGACCTTCAGTTAAAATATCTTCTGGTGTTAAAGTATCAAGCATTACTAATTTTTGATTTTCATAAACCGTATAATGTAATTTAACATCACCATGAACAGCAGCAAACATTCTATCAGTAGGTAACTTTAATTCATATTTAGTAATACCATCTTTAGTATTTTTAGATACTATTACACCCATAAAATTTCCATCTCTAAATGCTGGATAAAAATCAAATACTAATTTTTTATAAGCAAGCATATTGTATTTTTTTACAGCTCTTTCTTTTTTTCTAAATTCATTTTCATTTAAATATTCTATTACAAAACTATTTTTCATTTTAACCTACTCCCCCTAGATTTCAAACGAAATGTATTACGATTATACCATATTTTATAATACTTGTCAATTATTTTTGTAGGCTAAGCCATAGTCTTACCCTATCATATATAGCCTATTATATAGTCTATATATGAACAATCAAAAGATATCATATTTGGGGTGAAGTACATTCTAACTAATAAATATCCATATACTAAAAGATATTCTAGTAAAATATTAAATAATCATATCTCCATTAAACGAAGGAATAAAACTATCACTTTGACTACTATCTTCTTGTATAAAAGCATTTCTAATACCCAAATCATAAGCATAATTAATTATATCATCATATTCTTTTTCATTTATTTTATCATTTAATTCAGAATATTCTAACTTCCTAATTATAGTATACTGATTCATAATGCTAATAATAATATTATCTTTATAATAATCATATAAATATTTAATAATTTTTTTAGAATCATCATAATTATTAGGTAACACCAAATGTCTAACAATCATTCCTTTTACTAAAATACCATCTTTATTATATCTTAATTTACCTACCTGTCTATACATTTCTTTTAATGCTAAACTAGCAGTTTCAAAATAATTACTAATATTAGAGTATTTACCTAATTTATCATTATAGTATTTAAAGTCAGGTAAATAAATATCGATTAATCCTTCTAATAATTTTAAAGATTCTACTCTATCATAACCAGATGTATTATATATAATAGGAATAGTTAAGCCACTATCTTTAGCTATAATAATACTATCCCTTATTAAAGGAATATAATGACTAGGAGTAACTAAATTAATATTTAATGCTCCCATATCTTGTAATTCAATCATTATATCTGCTAATCTATTTACTGTTATTTCTTCACCTATACAATTAAAACTAATATCATAATTTTGACAATATACACATCTTAAATTACAATAAGAAAAGAATATCGTACCAGAACCTTTATCTCCAGTAATAACAGGCTCTTCCCACATATGAAGATGATAACCACCAATCTTCATTTTATTTGAAGCTCTGCAGTATCCTATCTCTCCTATATTTCTATTAACCATACATTTTCTTGGACATAATTCACATTTATTAAATAATTCTTCCATAAACATCACAAAATTATTTTATAACAAAAAATAGACTTTGTAAAGTCTATCTATTACCTAATATAAAACATACTACAACTGCAATCAGTAGAAGAATAGTTCCAATATTAATAAATCCCATACTACGTTTTCTTTTAGGAATATCCAATTTAATTCTTGGCATAGTAGTAGTAAATTCTAAATTATCTCCAACTAATTTTACTTTTTTAACTATTGGAAGAGGTATCTTCTTAATTCTCTCCTCACTAATACCATTACATTCTTTAATTTTTTCAATGTCTTCTCTATCTTTATCTCTATTTAACATAAGCTTATCTGCTACAATTAATTCCAAAGATAAAGTCATATACTTTTTATTATCCGAAGAAACATAAGGCATAATATATTCACTAAGTTTAGCATTAATATTCTTAATAATACCTATTCTGTTATGACAATCAAAACTGTATTCAATAATACCATTATCATTTTCTTCAAAAACAGCTATATTAACTTTAACTTTATCAACAATAGCTTGAAAACCATAGTCTATATTATTAATAGTATAAGTAAGACTATCTCTTTTTGGATCATAATAATTATTTTTTCTAAATAATTCTCTTATCATTGGAATATCTTTTTTACTACAAAGAAAATCTAAATTACTATGTTTTCTTTTAGAAGCCTCTCCTAGTAAAAGATATGGTACAATACCACCTCTTAAATACATTTTAGCAGTTGTCTTATTCATTTTACAAATTTTTTCATATACCGCTACTACATCTTCGTAAAGAAAACCTACTTTTTCCATATTCTCTTTATATGCTGCTACACTATTATTAAAAATATTATCTATTCTTGTTTTAATTACTTCAATATCTTCATTTCTATTCATAAAAGCCATACGTAATTTTTCCTTATTTTCATTAGGAACATACATTGACATAGATTCTAACTCTTTAATCTTATCTTCTATATATAATTCAACTATCTTGTTTTTTTCTTCCACTTGCATCACCTACTATTTTCATAATAATTATAGCATATTAAAAGTATATATGTAAAGAAAAAGAGAGAATTTTTTAGAATTTTGTTCTCTCATTAATATAATTTTCTATATCTTCAATTTTTATAATTTCTTGTTTCATAGTATCCCTATCTCTAATAGTAACAGTACCATTATTAATAGTTTCATCATCTATAGTAATACAATATGGAGTACCAAGTGCATCCTCTCTTCTATATCTTTTACCAATACTACCAGATTCATCATAAGTAGTAGCAAATGATTTAGATAATTCTTTATATATTTCCATTGCCTTTTCACTATGATATTTTTTAACCAAAGGTAAAATACAAGCTTTATAAGGAGCTAAAAATGGATGAAATTTCATTACTTCTCTTGTTGTACCATCATCTAATGTCTCTTCATGATAAGCATCACATAATACTGTAAGTATAGTTCTTTCAACACCTACTGATGGTTCAATTACATAAGGAATATATCTTTCATTTGTCTCTGGATCAATATATTCCATATTTTTTCCAGATACTTTTTGATGACTAGTCAAATCATAATCAGTTCTTGAAGCAATTCCCCAAAGTTCTCCCCAACCAAATGGGAATAAATATTCAATATCAGTAGTAGCATTACTATAAAAACTAAGTTCTTCTTTAGAATGATCTCTAAGTCTTAATTTATCTTTATTAATACCAAGAGATAATAAATAATTATAACAATAATCTTTATAAAATTTATGCCACTCTAGTTCTGTACCAGGTTTACAGAAAAATTCTAACTCCATTTGTTCAAATTCTCTTACTCTAAATATAAAGTTACCAGGAGTAATCTCATTTCTAAAAGATTTACCTACTTGACCAATACCAAAAGGCACTTTAAGTCTCATACTTCTTTGTACATTTTGAAAATTAACAAATATACCTTGAGCAGTTTCTGGTCTTAAGTAAATAGTAGACTTAGCATCTTCAGTTACACCTTGGAATGTTTTAAACATCAAATTAAATTGTCTAATATCAGTAAAATCACTCTTACCACATTTAGGACAAGGAATTTTATTATCTCTAATATAATTCATCATCTCTTCTTGAGTCATAGCATCCCCAATTTCCGAATGTGCATATTCATCAATAAGTTTATCTGCTCTATGTCTAGTTTTACATTCCCTACAATCTATTAAAGGATCAGAAAAAGTCTTTAAATGACCTGATGCCTCCCATGTTTTAGGATTCATTAAAATAGCACTATCAAGTCCCACATTATATTCATTTTCTTGAACAAATTTCTTAAGCCATGCTTTCTTTATATTATCTTTAAGAAGTGCACCTACTGGGCCAAAATCCCAAGTATTAGCAAGTCCACCATATATTTCACTTCCTTGAAATATAAATCCATATTGCTTGCAGAAATTTACTAATTTATCCATATTTAAATCATTCATAATCTTCCTTCTTTCTTTTCTATATATAATACTATAAATTACTAATTTTGTAAATATTATTCTATTACTTCATATATTAATTTATTATCATCATTCTTATTATTACTAATAATAAACAACTTATTAATATCAATATTAGGTACTTCTTTATTAGTATATAAAGTCATAATAGTATCTCCTACCTCTACTATATCATTAATATTTTTATTAATAATAACACCAGCAGAATAATCAATTTTATCATCTTTATTTTTTCTACCTGCTCCTAAACTACTAGATAATTTAGCTACTTCTAAAGAATGAATATCATATAAGTATCCACTACTTACACTCTTTATCTCATAAATATATTTACTCTTAGGAAGACTATTAATATCTCCCCCTTGATATTTAATAAACTCTAATAATTTATTATAAGCCTTCTTATCTTTAATAGCTTTAACCACCATATTACGTGCTTCTTCATATGAAATATTAAGCCCTAATTTAACCATATAACTAGCAAGTTCTATACATAATCTCATTAAATTATTATCATAACCATAATATAATATATTTAAAGCCTCTAATACCTCTAATGAATTACCAATATTATTACCTAATGGTATATCCATATTAGTAAGTAAGCAAATAACTCTCATATCATTTTCATGACCTATCTTTATCATTAAATTAGCTAAACGTCTTGCATCAGTAATATTTTTAATTAAAGCACCTTCTCCTACTTTAATATCAAGCACTAAATTTTTAGATCCCGATGCTATCTTCTTACTCATAATTGAAGAAGCAATAAGAGGTATACTCTCAGTAGTACCAGTAACATCTCTTAAAGCATATATTTTTTTATCCGCTACCGCAATATCTTCAGTTTGACTAGTAATAGCCATACCAACATTCTCTATTTCTTTAATAAATTGTTCTTTTGATAAATTAACATTAAATCCTGGTATTGATTCTAATTTATCAATAGTACCACCAGTATAACCAAGTCCTCTACCACTCATCTTAGCAACTTTACAACCAAGAGAAGCTACAATAGGAGATATTATTAAAGTAGTTTTATCTCCTACACCACCAGTAGAATGTTTATCAACAACATTACTTAAAGTACTTAAATCAAGCATACTGCCAGATAACATCATATATTTAGTTAAATATATAACCTCATTATCCGTCATATCATTAATTACTATTGCCATAAGTAAAGCAGACATTTGATAATCTTTAATATCCCCACTAACAAAACCATTTACTACATATTTAATTTCTTCTTCAGTAAGTTCTTCTTTATTCTTCTTTTTAGTTATAATATCTATTATATTCATAATACCAACCCTTTTCTATATTAATATCAATATAAATATATCATATTTTAGATTAGTAATCAATAATATTTATCTAATATAATAAGGATCATCTAATTTCATAACTAATTTTTTTGCTTTTTCTAATTTATCAACATCAGTACCAATATATTCACTAAGTTTACTTCTAAACATCCTTAAAAATTCCAAAGAAGTAACATTCTTCTTATCATGATACATTTCTCTTAATAAAATATCATTATTAACAAATTCATCAAAATAATTATCTACTAGAAAATATCTAATTTCCGCATCAAAAACAGCTATATTCTTTTTCAAAGAAGTATTACCATAACTATATTCCATTGTATCTATTACATTAATTTTACCATTACTATATAAAATATTATACATAACATCATACAAACAAACATTATTTTTAGTAAGTATTTCTATATCACAATAACTTTTATCTATAGCCTTTTCTAATAAATTTAAATTAGTTGATAAAAGATCAGTATCACATAAATTCTCTGAAGCAACATATGGCATAGTATAACCAATTATTCTATCATTAACACAAACTACATCACTAGGCCAAATAAAAGTATTATTTCTTATACCACTAAATTTAAGAATATCATCTACAGTATATCCTTCATCTTCATCATCAAAATATCCATGAAAAATTTTATAAACAATTTTATTCTTTTTATCAAGATAACACATACCTTGCGAACCCATTCCTAAAAAGAATAATCTTTTTAAATATAAATCAAAATTATTTTTATTATTAAAACTAACCATAATATATTCCCCCAAACGCTGAATATTATAGCATACAAATTTAAAAAAAGCAAATTTATGTTTGCTTATTATTTTCCCTTTCAGCCTGTAGTCTTCCAGGGTATGAGTAAGCCTTAAGTCTTTCTCATAAAATATTAAAGAAAATAAGTACTATTTCAAGTACTTATCTATTATTTCAAATAATTTATCCTTACTAATAGGTTTAAGTAAATAACCACTAAAACCATATTTTAAATATTCTTCATTATATTCATATTCATTATTTCTAGTAAGTAAGATAACATTAGTTTTAAAGTTTCTAATATCTTTAAATTTCTTCATAACAGTTACTCCATCTAACGGATCCATAACTTCATCAAGTAATATTAAATCATATTTCTCTTTACCTCTAATTTTATCTAACGCTTCTTTTCCTAAACTAACATAATCAAGTTTAATATTAGTACCTTTAATAAGTTTACTAATAATCTTCTCAGTAGATATATTATCATCTACTAAAAGTATTTTCTTTTCATCATATACTTTTTCATATTTATCTAATTTTTCATCAGAATCTTCAGCTACTTTTTGATCAAGTACTATCTTCATAGTAGTACCAGTTCCATATATACTACTAGGAATAATAGTACCACCCATTAAAGTAATTAAAGCTTTAGCATTGTATAAATTATTATTTAAATTAAGAGAATCTTCATTACGATCATTCTTTTTATTAAATACTTTAATTATATCTTCTGCTTTCATACCAGTACCCGAATCTTCAACAGTAATAATAAGTCTTGCTATATTATTTTTAATGATAGTATTAACATTAAATTCAATATAACCACTATCAGTGTATTTAATACTATTATCTAAAATAATATCTAATGCTTGTTTAAGACCTACACTATCACCATATAGATATTCTGGTATATCACTAGCTATACTAGGACGAAAATCAATATTCTTACTAATACATTTTTTACTATATAAAGTAACTAATTCTTTAATAATTAATTTAATATTATACTTATCATTATATATTTTAATACTAGCACTATCAATACTATTTATATCAAGTATTTCATTAGTCATTGTAGTAAACTTAGCAGTACTACCTTTTATCTCTCTAGCAGCATCATTAATAGCCTCAACATCAACCTTTTTATTACTAGTTTCATCTAATATATCATCAGCAGAATAATCAATATCTTTAGTAATATTTCTTATTTCATTAGTCATATTATATAAGAACATAGTCTTCTCTTCATTAGCATTATCACTAATTTCTTTTGCTCTATGTACTTCTTCTAGAATTTTCATATCAGGATTTTCAATTGTATGATACATAATCATAAGCAAATATGCTTCCATCGAAGTAGCTAAAGTAAGAGCAGGATTTATTTTTTGAATCAATGCTACTACAGAACCACCTATTATAAATACGAATAATGGTAAATATTTCTTAGATTTTAATTCTTTATAATTTTTAATCATCGAAACAAAGCATAATATAACACATATAGTAGAAGCAATATAAACTACATTAGTACTAGGTCCATATGAATATATAATATTATTTTGATTATAAATATCTAATTTAAGATAAAATACTAAAAATACAGAAAATAAATACATTAACATTATAATTATTCTAAAAGTATTATTTTTTTTATTTGTTTTATCAAATGATATCGAAAAAACATACAAACTAAATAAAAATACAAAAGTTACTAAGTATAATAAAAATAATCTATTAACAATTTCAATTAATATTTCACTAGAAGAATATTTTATTGTAAATATACAACCAAACTCTAATAAAATACCAATAAGATTTAATGTAATTAACTTTCCAAATGTATCTAATTCAAAAGTTTTAATATGACCTTTCTTTAAAAATATAACATTTAAAAATGCAATATATAATATACTTAAACTTAAGAATGCTAAATTAACATTTACATTCATACTAGCCACCTACCTTATAACCATTGTACCACAAAAAGAAAAAAAGTTATAGTACTTTTATAACTTTTTTATCTTCTTTTTATTATTTTCTACTATATAATTTTCTATTCCTAATCCAGAAACAACTATAAGTGAATTATTAGGTATACCTTCCTCGGTAAGTGCAATATTATTTCTCTTTCCGCATCCACTAAGAGGAAATTCATTTCTCTTATTAAAGACAAATTGTGAAGTAATTTCTTTTCCAAATGTTTTTAGACATCTTTCATAAATACTCATAATTAATTTATTAGTATCTTTGATTTTAGCATCGGGCATAGCAACAAAGTGAATTACATATTTATCTTCTATTTTTATAACTTCACAAGATAAAATATTTTTTGTATCTTTTAAAACAGTATCCGCTATTTGAAATGGTTGTATCTTATCTTCAGAATTAATTCTACCTTTCATATGAATTTCACCATATTCGTCTTTATAACCATATACACAGCAATCTCCCCATACTTTACCTAAACTATCTTTAATAAAGAATTTATCAGTAGCTTCAGGATTATTTTTATAATAAAGCATAGTACAAGGTGAATTAGCTACTACTCTACCTATTTCTCCTGGTTCACAAGAGTTACCAAATTTATCAAGAACATCAACATCGACCATATTATATGTTCTAAGCCCTTTATCTTCTTTCTTTAATAAATAATTTAATTTTTTTCTTTGCCATTCTTTAAATAATACAAAGAATAAACCACCATGTTCGCAGTCTCCTCCAGCCATTGACATCACAACCGGAGATAATGGTGAATGAGTAAATTTACTACCAGCATTTACTTTTCTTAAAAATTTATTACAAAACTTTTCTTCACCAATAGAGTTTGGCTCTCCTACTATCATTGGTACTAGTAAAAATGGCATCTTAACATTTTTAAACTTCTTATTATTTAAAATATCATTAGCACACCTTACAAAGAAACTTCTAGTAGCGGTAACAAAACTTGGTTTATTTATAAGTAGACTATATACAAAATGATCAGGAGTATATATAGGTTCTACTGCAATTTCTGATCCTTGCATTAATGGATCAGTAATACATGACATAATATTAGTATTAGAATGTGTTGGAATATGAGCAAGCATTCTAAGATTTTTCATTGATGGAACTTTAGATATTTTAGGATCATGATAAATACCCATTACAATATAACTTTTAACATCATGGACTATAGCTTTAGGTCTACTAGAATTAGTGGAACCACTTGAATAAGTGATTGTAAATTCATCATCCAAATTAACTTTTTCAATATAGTTACCTTTATATTCTTTTCCAAGATTTAAAAATTCAGAACTAAACATAAATCTACTACTATTATCTTTAATTTCATTTCTTCTATCTTTAAAATCATACCATTTCTTTTCTAATTTTATATATGGATTTTTACCATTAAGTAAAGATTCTGTTAAAGATATTAATACTACCCTTTTGTTTTTAGATTTTTTAACAGAATCATCTATAACACTATATTTGTCATCAGTAGCAAATAAAATATCACTATTACATCCATTTATTATTTCCGTAATATAATCTTTATCAAAGCCTTCTCCAAATATATTAGCTTTAGCCCCTATTAAACTAATACCTCCAAGTAAATAAATAAATTCAGGAGTATTAGCCATACATATAGGTATTTCATCTCCCTTTTTAATACCATAAGCTTTAAGTGTTTTAGCATATCTAATAACATTATATTTTAGTGTTAAATAATTTATTTTAGTTCCTTTATAAAATAATGCTGTTCTATATAGTTCTTTATCTCTTCTTTTAAATATTTCTTCAAATAAAGAATTATTATGATTTTCTTCTATTTCTTTTAATAATTCTTCTGTAGTCATTTCTTTCATGCAAAAAACCCTCTTTCCATTTAATTTTTTTTCTCATAAAGATGATATTATTTTACCACAAAAGAAAATTTTTTACAACAAAAAAGAATAACACTATGTTATCCTTAATTATTATTCTTCAGTTTTTTTAGAAGCTTTTGCTTTTTTAGGAGCTTTTTCCTCAGTTACTTTAGTTTCTACTACTTTTTTAGAAGTATCTGCTCCTTTATAAAATCCACATTTTGGACATGCTCTGTGAGGTCTAATTTTAGCACCACAGTTAGTACATTCTACTAGTCCGTTAGCGGTAATTTTATAATGAGTTCTTCTCATATCTCTTCTAGTTTTACTTACTTTTCTAAATGGAACTGCCATCTTCTTCACTCCTTCCCTATAATAGATCTTTTAAACTACTTAGTGGATTATTCTCTAATTTAACATCATCTTCACTAATTAGTCTCCAACCATCACCCTCAAGTGTTAAATCTTTATTTTTATCATTAACACACTTAAGAGGAATTTCCACAAGAATATTTTGCCATAAATCTTCCGTAATATCAATAGTTTTTTGAAAATTTATTCTTGTTTCATCTATTTTTTCATCAATACTACTAGTAAAATTATATTCATAGTCCTCTAATGTTATATCATCAGGTAATATCATTGTACCACTAAGAGTACCAGATAATTCATAAGTATCATCTATTAACCTGTCTAGATATCCATTAAAATGGACATTATTTAATCTTCTAATTGTACTAGTTTTTAATAGTTCGTCATTAATAACAACATCATTATCAATAATAATCTTTTTATTATTAACAACAAGATTAAATAATTCAATTACCATAAAATTTCACCTGCCTAATAATTATATAATATTTTTTACAAAATATCAACCTTTTTCTTGATTTTTCCTTTTTTTATAATGATATTATCTATACTCATGGGATAAACAAAGTTAAAATATCTAAATATTCCTGATGTTTTAGATAGTTTAGTAATACCTCCACTTATAATTAAATGTGTATTATTTATATCTTTTACTCCTCTAGTATTATCTGCAAATACTCTATTATCCGGAGATATTAGCCCTCTATTTCCTTTAATAATTTTATCAAGATAATATGGCATCATTCCATTATGCATATGACCACAAAAGATAAAATTAAAATTTTCAAGTTCATTACTAACATCTTTATTACTTATGTTAATAGGAGAATGACAAAGTACAATCTTTATTTTATTACTATCCATATTATTAAATAATATTTTATCTTCTTTAATTCTATCTAATAATAATTCTATAGATTCATGTTTATTCTTGTAGTAATAGTCATAATCTTGTTCTAATAAATATACTATAATTTTATCATCTTCATAATAATTATTATATCTAGATAAATATATCCCATCTATTTTTGATACTTCTAGCCAAAATTCATTATTATCATCTTTTATTCTTTTATGTTTATTTCTAATAGCTAAATCATGATTACCTAAAGTTATAAATACTTTATGCATATTACCTAATCTTTTTAAAAATCTTATTAATTTATCTCTCTTATCTATATTATTTACTACATCAGTACTATCTAATAAATCTCCTGCTATAAAGATATATTCACTACTTTTTAATTCATTATATATTAAGTCTAATTTTTTATCATTAAATTTATCTGAATAATGTAAATCTCCAAATACCATCATATTTATATCTTCATTACCCATATTATAATAGTGTTTCTTTATATCTATCATATTATACCTCTAAAAGAAAGATAGTAATTATTCATCACTATCATTACTTACTTCTTTCTTTATTAATACTTCTCTTGGTTTAGAACCGTTTTGTGGTCCTATTATACCTCTCTCTTCTAGTAAATCTACTATTCTAGCAGCTCTATTATATCCAATACGATATTTTCTTTGAATAAGAGAAGCGGATATTTTACCAAATTCCATAGCAAAATCTACAATATCATTATATAGTGGATCATCATATTCTTCTTTTGATTCATAACCATCATCATACTTAGTATTATCACCATTCTCACTACCACTCTTATCTTCAGTAAGTGAGTGATCATAATTAGCTTTTTGTTGTGATATTGTATAATCTACTATTTTTTGAAGTTCTTCATCACTTACAAAAGCACCTTGTATTCTAATTGGAACATTCTCACCCATTGGTTTAAATAACATATCACCTTTACCAAGTAATTTTTCTGCTCCAGTTTGATCTAATATTGTTCTAGAATCTATTGATGATGATACAGCAAATGATATTCTAGATGGAATATTAGCTTTAACAACACCAGTAATAACATCAGTAGAAGGTCTTTGCGTTGCTACGATTAAGTGAATACCAGCGGCTCTAGCCATTTGCGTAATTCTCATAATTGAATCTTCAACATCTTTAGCGGCTACTAACATAAGATCTGCTAACTCATCAATAATAAATACTATATATGGCATCTTAACATAATCTGTATTAGTTTCACACATTTTATTATATGCTGTAATGTTTTTACACTTAGTATCTTCAAATACTTGGTATCTTCTTTCCATTTCTACAACAATATTTTTTAAAGCAATAGAAGCTTTCTTAGGATCAGTAACAACTGGTGTAAGTAAGTGTGGAACTCCATTATACATTGATAATTCAACCTTTTTAGGGTCAACCATTACTAATTTTACTTCATCTGGTCTAGCTCTCATAAGAATAGAAGCTATAACGCAGTTAATACATACTGATTTACCACTACCAGTAGCACCTGCTATTAAAAGGTGTGGTGTAGCATTAATTTCAGCCCATTTAACTGTACCCATGATATCTTTACCAAGTCCAACAGCAAGAATACTTTTCTCACTAGGAGCAGGTAATTTAGATAATATTTCTCTAAATGAAACAGCAGAATTTACTTTATTAGGAAGTTCTATACCAATAGTACTTTTTCCTGGAATAGGAGCCTGTATTCTAACGTCTTTAGCGGCTAAATTAAGAGCTATTTCTTTCTGAATAGAAAGAAGTTTATTAACTTTAGTACCAGCTTTTAATTCAAGTTCATATTGTGTAACTGATGGTCCAATATGACATTCTTTAATCTTACCTGGAATATCAAAATCTGCTAATACTTTTTCTAAAGTCGCGATATTTTGTTTAACTGCTTCAATATTTTCTTTATCATTACCAGCCTTAGCTACTTTAAGTAAACTAAGAGGTGGAAGTTTATAATTTAAATTAATTTCCGGTTTTTCCATTACATTATTATCTTCATTACTACTAGTCATTTCAGTAGCGGATTTTATTGGAATATCTGGTTCACTAACTACTTCTTTATCACTAACTTTATCTATGTCTTTAGAAGACAATATAATTCTTTTATCTTCTTCTTCACTATGTTCTTTTTCTTTCTTTTCATGTTTAATCTTAGGTACTTTGATTTTCTTAATTAAATCTATAATACTAGTATTAAATAATAATATTGTACCAATAACTATTAAAGTAATAACTACTATCTTAGTACCATCTCTAAATAAACTATAGAATAAATAAGTAAATAAAGCTCCTATCATACCTCCACCACTATTAGAAATATAATAACTAAAACTATCTACCAATCCTTTATTTGAAGAAGCATCAAATGCTTTTAATAAATTATCAAAAGTATCTGTAATAATTTTTACTCCTTCTTGACTATTTAATGTTATATATTTTACATGTAATAATACTAAGAATGAAATAACTATTATATAAAAACCTATCCATCTTAAACTATTAAAATTAGGCATTTTTCTTTTTAATATTAGATATCCTCCAAGTAATAATAAACCCATTAATAAAAATATATAGATATTTCCTACTAAAAAGATAGCAAATGCTCTAATAAAATTACCCGCAGGTCCATATGCTCCAATTCCTATAATTGAAGCTAATATTAATATAATACCTATTACTTCATTACTATATTCAAATTTCTTCTTTTCATCATCTTTTTTCTTTTTTTTCTTAGCCATCTTATCAATCCTCTACTCGTATTAATTATAACATTTCTAGATATAAAAGTAAATGTTTTATAGTTATTTTTATTTTTTATTATTGCCATTAAAGCCTATATATAATAGTCTTTAATGGTTATGAATAGCCTATAGTCTATTCATAATAAACTATCATATTTGGGGTGAAGTACTTTCTAACTATTAAATAGCAATATAAAAAGAGCTAAAAGCTCTTTTTAGGAATAATAACAGTCTGTTAACTATATTAAATTTAATTCTTTTTTTATACTATCCTGCAATAACTTAGAAAAATTAATACCTTTAGTATCTGCTAGATTTTTTAACCATTCTGGCATTGTTACAGTTGTATTAACTGTTTTTGAAGAAATTCTCTTTTCATGCTCAATTGGATCTAATTCAACCATAGTAATAAATTCATTATCTTTTACTTTTATTTTCATATAATCATAAGTTGGTTCTGGAAGATTATCTTTATATTCTGGTAACATAGCATATAAAGCATCTTGTGCCATATAATATGCATCATTAAAACCGACACCATAAGTAAATATATTATCAAAATCAATAAATTTTACATTATAGGCATCTCCTTCTTTAGAAAATATTGCAGGATAAAAATATTTTTTCATTTTAAACACCTCTACATAATTATAACGCTCTTTATAACAAGCGTCAACACTTGTTATATTATATGCTAAATTTAAAAAAATATACTAAAATATAGACAGTATCTAATATTTATAGTATAATTATAAAGAAATCAAAAGTATTTTTTTTCTGCGAGTCTGCCATATGTATAAGATGGTTAGGACTCGACCCGTGTTGGGGCTAGGCCCCGCTTAGAAGAGCAACCTTATGGTTGTTTTTTAATCATTATACTAAAAAGAAAACTATTTATTATAGTCTTCTTTAGTCTTCTCTACAATTTCTTTTAAATATTTACTAGTATAAGTACAA
>CAKPIH010000008.1 GCA_934162325.1 uncultured Bacilli bacterium | reverse complement strand
AGTTAGTTAACAAAAAATACTTTTAAAATATTGCCAATTAGTAAATAATAATATATAATTATATAGGAAATAGGGTGATAAAATGAAGAAAGTATTATTATGTATTATGGATGGTGTAGGATTAACAAAAAATAAAAAATATAATGCCGTATATAATGCCAAAACACCAGTATTAGATAAATTATGGGATAAATATCCTCATAGTCAATTAGAAGCATCAGGTACCCCAGTAGGTTTACCAAGAGGACAAATGGGAAATTCAGAAGTAGGACATACCAATATAGGAGCAGGTCGTTTAGTATATCAATCATTAGAACTAATAAATAGTAAAATAAAAGATAAAAGTTTTTATAAAAATGAAGAATTATTAAAAGTAATAAATCATGTTAAAGAAGAAAATAGTAGTTTACATTTAGTAGGACTTTTATCAGATGGAGGAGTACATTCGCATATCAATCATTTATTTAGTTTATTAGAATTATCCAAAAAAGAAGGATTAAAAAAAGTATATGTTCATATCTTTACAGATGGTAGAGATGTAAGTCCTACCAGTGGAATAAAGTATATAGAAGCCTTAGAAAAATATATGAAAAAATTAGGTGTAGGAAAGATAGCTTCATTAGGAGGAAGATACTATGGTATGGATAGAGATACTAACTTTGATAGAGTAGAAAAAGCCTATAATGCAATGGTAGTAGGAACTCCAGTTAAAGAAGCCAAGAAAGTATGGAAAGAAAGTCAAAAGGCCAAAGTAACTGATGAATTCATAGTACCAGTAACTACTGATAAAAAAGGTCTAATAAAAGATAACGATGGAATTATTTTCTTTAACTATAGACCAGATAGATTAAAAGAGCTTGCTAGTATCTTTACCAATAAAGAATATAAAAGTTTTGCTAAAGAAGAAATAAAAAATTTAAAAGTAGTAACAATGATGCATGTAGCAGATACCGTATTATGTCCATATGCTTTCGAGTTACCTAAACTAACAAATACCTTAGGAGAATATATAGCAAGTAAAGGATTAACCCAACTTAGAATAGCAGAGACTGAAAAGTATGCTCATGTAACATATTTCTTTGATGGAGGAATAGATAAAGAATACCAAGGAGAAAAAAGAATATTAGTACCAAGTCCAAAAGTAGCAACTTATGACTTAGAACCAGAAATGAGTGCTCATATGATAACAGCCTCATTAGTAAAAGAAATAACAACAAGTCATGAAGACTTAATAATATTAAACTTTGCTAATGGCGATATGGTAGGCCATACAGGAGACTACGAAGCCGCTATTAAAGCTGTTGAAACAGTAGATGAATGTATTGGTAAAATATTAGAAAATATCTCATTAGAAGAATATACCATTATAGTAACAGCAGATCATGGTAACTGTGAAGTAATGCGTAATAAAGATAATAGTATTAATACCAGTCATACTACTAATGTAGTACCATTTATCATAACCGATAAAAGTCTAAAACTAATAGATGGAAAATTAGGAGATATAGCCCCAACTATATTAACACTAATGGGCTTAGAAGTACCAAGTGAAATGACAGGTAATATCTTAATAAAAAATAGAAAGAAGAGGTAATTATGTTAGAACTACTAAATACAAAAATATTTGATAATGAAAGAAACATTTTAAATGCTGATTTATTTGTTAATAATTTAAAACATACCTTTAAAGCATTTAAATTTAATACAAAGATAACATATGAAGTATATAGAAATATAACAATATATCATATAACATGGAATGATGATAAAAGCTATGAAGATATGTTAGAATTAAAAAAAGAAATAGCCTTAGCCTTAGGAGTAACTACTAATGAATTTGAAATAGAAAAAGAAAAAGAAAACGAAGTAAAAATAAAAGTACAAAATATGAAGAAAAGTACCTTATCATTAAAAGAATTACTAGAAGAATCTAAAGATAAAGATAATAATAATATACCACTAGGATTATCAGAAGAAGATAAAGTAATATATTTTAATATAGAAAAAGATAAGAATCTATTAGTAACAGGAGTAACAGGTATTGGAAAGACTAATCTATTTAATAATATAATACTAAATATCTTAATGAATAAAGATAAAACTAAAATAATTATTTTAGATTCCCAAAGTATAAATTATAATGCTTATGATAAATTATGTGAAGTAGTAAATAATGAACAAGAAATAATAAATAAAATAAAAGAAATAAGACATATCTTTGAAGAAAGAGTAAAAAATAATGATCAAAGTAGAATAATTTTATTTATTGATGAAATATATGAAATAATAAAAAATGATATAAGTGTAAAAGATGATATTAATTACTTATTAGAAGTAGGAGCCACTATGAATATTCATATTATAATGTCTACTGATAGTGTATTAGATGAAGATATAAATTATTTATTTGATAAAGATGATATATCTAAATTAAGTTTTTATCTAACAACTAGAAGAGAATATAATAAATTCTTAGATAATTATATAGATGAAAGTTTAGGTAGAGATGGTATATATGTAAGTACCAATAGTACATTAACTAGAATAAGTCTTCCTTTAATAGAAGATGATGAAATAACTAGAGTAGTAGATAATTTAGAAGTAAATATATAAGTAATAGTAGTAAGGAGTATTTATGAAGAAGAAAGAAAGGGTAAAAGATCCAAATAAAATAAAAAAAAGAGATAACATTTTTACCATTATATTAAGTATTTGTGATGTAGTAGCAGTATTAGTATTATTTCTTTTATATGGACCATTTAATGGCTTTAGAGACTGGTTAGTAACTACCGCTATGAGTACTATGAATCATCAATACTTTGCTACTACTTTCTATAGTGATGAATATATAAATAAAGTATTAGCAAGACATAGTATTAAAGAACCAGAAGGAAATACTGATATTAGTGAAATAATAGGTAAAGAAGAAAATTATATAGATGAATATGATAAAGAAATATTAGATAGAAATAAAAAAGATATTTATAAATTAATAGAAATAAATGAAAAAGGATTTTCTGGATATTTAGTAGCTATCTATGATCCATCTAAAATAAAAGTAACTTATAGTAAAAACTTAGGTTATTCTGGAGAATATTTAGTAGATATGGCTAAAAGAGAAAATGCCGTAGTAGCTATTAATGGAGGAGGCTTTCTTGATAAAGATGGTCAAGGAACAGGAGGACAAGCAATTGGAGCCATTATTTCAAATGGCAAGATAATAAGCAGTTATGGTCATAGTCAATATGGCGGTGGAATAATAGGATTCACTAATGATAATAAATTATACTTAGGCAAAATAAGTGCCGAAGAAGCAATTAATATGGGTATAAGAGATGCTGTAGAATTTGGACCTTTCTTAATAGTAAATGGTAAGAGTGCTTTTATAAATGGTAATGGAGGTTATGGTATTCATCCAAGATCTGCTATTGCACAAAGAAAAGATGGTATCGTATTATTTTTAGTAATAGATGGAAGAAGTCTAAAAAGTAAAGGTGCCGACATGAATGACTTAGTAGATATCTTACTTAGATATCATGCTTATAATGCATCAAACTTAGATGGTGGTAATTCAAGTGCTCTAGTAATAGATAATAAAATAATAAACCACCCAATTAACTGGGATAACTTAGAACAAACAAGACCAATACCATGTGGATTTATAGTTAAAGAGTAGGAGGATTTATGAGAAAAAGAAAAAATAATAAAAAGAAAGTTTTGAAAATAGCTATTGCCTTTCTTTTGATTTTAATAGTTTGTGTTGGAATATATTTTATATCGAATAACAAAGATAAAAAAATAATAAAAATTAATTATAATGACTACTATAGTAAGTATGTTGTTACCAATAATACTGCTAAAATATATATTAAAGAAAACAATGAATATAAAGAAAGTGGTCTTATAGGTGACAATGTAGAACTTACTCTTAATAATGATGATAATAAAGATGGATATTTTAATATCAGTGACTTTGATGGTAAATATTATATTTATTATAAAGATATTGAGAAAATTGATACTTTATCTAGCATAGATGATAGATATAAAGAGTATATAGTGTTTAATAATAATGTCGTTACTAATGATAAAACCGAATTCTATGATGAAGATAACAATTTAGTTTATTCATTTAATGAAGGATATTCTCTGCTTATAATAATTAAAGATACAGATAGATATGGTGTAGAATTTAACAATAGACTTTTATACATAAAGGCTGACACTAGTGAAATAGTTGATAACACTAATACAGATAAGCATAACGCAAGTGGAGTAGGAGTATTTAATTATCATGCATTTTATGATGAAAATGATCCTAATGATTCATGTCCAACAGAAATATGTCACTCTAAAAAACAATTTAAAGAACAACTTGATTACTTAAAAGAAAATAATATTCTGACTTTAAAAATGAAAGAAGTAGAAATGTATATTGATGGAAAAATACAACTACCAAAAAGTATTCTTTTAACTATCGATGATGGTGGAAGAGATAAAATAGCAGTAGATATGCTTACTGAGTATAAGATGTATGCTACAATATTTTTGGTTACTGCTTGGAATGATCCTAGTACTTATTATAAAACTGACTATATTGAACTTCATTCACATACCGATAGTATGCATTATACTGGTGTTTGTCCAGGAGGACAAGGTGGAGGTATAAAATGCCTTAGCGAAAGTGTTATTGAAGAAGATTTAAAAACAAGTAGAGATAAATTAGGAGGGTCAACATATATAGCTTATCCATACTATGAATACAATGAATATTCTATTAGAATGTTAAAAAAGGCAGGATTTACTATGGCATTCATTGGGGAATCTAATAATAGTGATAATTTAGTCCATGTAGGTAGTGATAAGTTTAGATTGAGAAGATTTGTTATTGTTACTTATACTACAATTAACGATATTGATAAGTATTTAGGACAAATAAAATAAGTATCAAACTTAATATTTGATGCTTTTTTTGTATAAATTTTGTTTTTGTTATAACCAATAAAAAGAAAAGAAATTTAAAAGTTTTATCTTATTACTTGAAAGTAATATCAAAGTATAGTATAATTTATTTATAATAGTAGTGGGGGAAGTTTTAGAAATGAGAAAAAGAAATATAAATATAGATTTAATTAAATGTATAGCAGTATTTTCAGTAATATCTGTACATTTCTTTTTAAATAGTGGATTTTATTCAAAGATAATAACAGATAAAATGTATATTGCAATAGTATTTAGGACATTGTTTATGATATGTGTACCATTATTTATGATAACAACAGGATATCTTATGAAAAACAAGACATTAAATAAGAAATATTATTTAGGAATAAGCAGAGTATTAATAATATATTTATTAGATAGCATATTATATTTGGGATATAATGCTATCTATAACGATACTGCCTTTTCTATAAGAAATATTGTTAAAAGTATATTGTACTTTGATATTGGTTATTCATGGTATATAGAAATGTATATTGGCTTGTTTTTAATTATACCATTTATTAATCTTATTTATAACAATCTAAAAAATAAAAAGCAAAAGCAAATGTTGATATTGACTATGTTTGTTTTGACATCATTTCAAGGGGTATTTAATATTAAATATAATTTGATACCAGAATGGTGGATTAGCATATATCCAATAACTTATTATTTTATTGGCTGCTATTTAAAAGAATATAAAATTAATATAAATAAATATCTAAATGTATTATTATTAATAATAGCATTAATAGCTTCTAGTTTAGTAAATATTTATTTTTCAAAAGGAGATACTTTTACTTGGGGAGTTTATAATGACTGGGGAAGCATTTTTAATGTGATAACATCAACACTAATATTTATTTTTGTTATTAATTTAAAATTAGATAACATTTCAATAAGAGTTAAAAGAATTATTTGTAAAGTTTCTGAATTATCACTTGCAATATATTTAACATCTTCAGTAGTAGATAATTTCTTATATCATAATTATTTTAAAGAAGTTAATTTTCTATCGTTTAGTGGTTATTTTAAAATCGTACCATTAGTATTGATTTTATCAACATCTTTGGCTATGATAATAAATATCACATATAAACTAATTGACAAATATATACTAAAATTCATAGTTAAAACATAGAATTAATGTTAAATATTTACTATTAACTAAAATTGTTATAGAAAAAACTATAATAATTTTTATTTTTGTAGAGTTAAATAAGATAAAAATATTAGTAATATCTTGTACAATGTAAAATAAATTATTTACAAAAATATTTATATTTAAAAAAATGTAAAGTTCTTAAAAGTTGATTTTAAACTAGACTAAGGGAACGAAATATGTTATAATTTTTGTGTATATGATACCTTAAAATCAAGAGTAAAAATTATATTTTCAAAAGAGTAATGAGCAAAATAATAAAAAATGGTAGCCATTAGGGAACACAACTTTATTTTTTCTATGTTGTATGATATAATTAAAACAGTAAAAGGAAAAACTAATAATGTATCATATAAATTTTAAGATAATAATAATACATTAAATTAATGAAAGTGAGGAGTGATGAAATGAAAAAAGCAGAAGCAAAAAAAAATATTGCAATTTTTGTTGATAATTTTAATGTAGGTGGAATACAAAAATCTTTAATAAATTTATTAAATAATAATGACTATAGTAAATGGAATATTGATGTTTATGTAGCGGACTGCAAAAATAACTTTTTTGATATAAATAAAAATGCCAACATAATAGAGTTTAATAAGGTTTCACCAATTTTAAAATTTGTTCCATTTAATATTGTATATAAGGTATATCAGCCAAATATTTTGAAAAAAGAATATGATTTAGCGATTGATTTCGATAGTTATCAAATGCATACCGCTATAGGTGCACTTAAATGTAATAGTAAAAAGAAAGCAATTTGGATCCATAATGATATACCAATAAAAATAAGAGAGGAATATAAATATAGAATTTTACATTTCTTTTTCAAAAGAAAGTATGATTATTTTGACACATATTGTGCAGTCTCTCAAGGCGCATTGGATTCATTTAAAAATATTAACAAAGAAAAAAATGCAAACAAAGAATATTTAGTCATACCAAATTATATTGATACAAAAGAAATTGCTAATAAACTTAAAGAAGATTGTGATATAAAAGTTGAAAAAGAAAAAGTAAATATTGTAACTGTAGGAAGATTATGTCATCAAAAAGGAATTGATATCATGCTTAATAATATCAAACAACTTAGTCTTGAAAGAAAAGATTTTCATTTATATATTATAGGTGATGGTGAAGATAAAGAAAAACTTATTGAAGAAACAAAAAAATTGGATTTAGAAAATTATGTTACTTTTTTAGGTAATCAAAAAAATCCTTTTAAATATTTAAAAGAGATGGATTTATTTTATCTTTCTAGTAGATACGAGGGACAAGGTATGGTTATATTAGAAGCAAAAAGTGTTGGACTTGATGTATTAATACCTAAACACTTAGAAAAATATTGTCCACCAATTAAAGGTGTAGATGACACTTTACTGTATTTGGAAAAATACAAAAAAAATAATAAAAGTAAAAAGTTCGATGATTTAAAAGATTATAATAATAGTATTAGAGAAAAGTTAGATAATTTATTCGATGTTACAAATAGTAAATAATTAAGTAGAGGAAGTGATTTTTTTGAAAAATAAAATAGATATTGTAATTCCTTGGGTAGATGGAAATGATATAGAATGGTTAAAAGAAAAAAATAAATATACGCAAAAAAAAGATGAAAAATTAAATAATAATTCTCGTTTTCGTGATTGGGATAATTTGCAATATATATTTCGTGGAATTGAAAAGTTTATGCCTTGGGTTAATAATGTTTTCTTTATAACTTGGGGCCATTTGCCTAAATGGTTAAATGTCGATAATCCTAAACTTAAAATAATTAATCATAAAGATTATATTCCAAGTGAATATTTGCCAACTTTCAATTCACATACAATAGAACTAAATATTCATAGAATAAAAGGCTTAAGTGAAAAGTTTATTTACTTTAATGATGATACATTTGTTATTGATTATATGAGTGAAAATATGTTTTTTAAAAATGGTCTCCCTTGTGATTGTGGAATTTTAAATCCAATTATACCTTTTGGATATGATAACTTTAGTAATGTTTCAGTTAATAATCTAACAGTAATCAATGAAGAGTTTAATAAAAGATTGACAATAAAAGAAGCCATGTTCAAGTGGTATAATGTTAGATATGGATCTAATTTAATACGAAATTTTTCATTAATTCCTTGGGGAAAATTCCCTGGATTTTATAATGGCCATTTACCTAATTCATTCCTTAAATCAACCTTTTGTGAGGTGTGGCAAAAGTATGATAAAGTATTAGATAAGACTTGTTTGTGTCATTTGAGAGATAATTTTACTAATGTCAATCAATGGTTGATGAGATATTGGCAACTTTGCAAAAATGAGTTTTATCCTCGTAATCCAAATTTTGGAAAATTTTATGAAATTACTGATAACAATGATAGAATTATTGATGATATAAAAAAACAAAGATTTAAGATGGTTTGTTTAAATGATGGGATAAATATTAAAGATTTTGATAAGAGTAAACATGAAATTAATGAAGCATTATCTTTTATTTTGCCAGATAAATGTTCATTTGAAAAGAGTGATACCATATGAAGAAAAAAGTAAAAGATATTCTTATGAAAATTAAAAGCAATGATTTTTGGAGAAAATTATTTAAAAACTCCTTTTACGCCATAATAGGTGAAGGAGGATCTTCAGTTATTAATCTTTTTGTAGTATTTTTATTAATTAAGTTATTAGGAAATGACGAATATGCAATTTTAGTTTTAGCGCAGTCATACATGTCAATTTTGGATTTGATAATTAACTTGCAAAGTTGGCAAAGTGTTATAAAATTTGGTGAAGAGATGAGGGTTAAAAATAAAATTGATAAATATTTAGAGTTTATTAAATTGGGATCAATTCTAGATATATCAACAGCAATTTTATGTGGCTTGATAAGTCTCTTTATCGCTCCACTTATAGGAAGTATATTTAACTGGAGTAATGAACTAATACTTTGCTGCCAAATATTTACTGCAGAGATTTACTTTCATTTTTCCGGTACTCCAATAGCAGTGTTAAGATTAGAAAATAAATTTAATTTGGTTGCCATTCAAAAAATAGTTTCTGCTATTATTAAATTGGCGGTATTATTATTTATATTATGTATGACTTCTAAATTATCATTAATTACTGCAGTTATAATTTATGTAGCTACAGATATAATTTCGCATTTAATTTTAGTAATAATGTTTTTGACAATAATACACAAAAAGTGGGGAATTCGTCGTTTATTAAAATCTAAAATACCAGAAAATAAAGGACAATTTATAAAGTATACAATATGGTGTACTCTAGGAGATGCTGTTGACATTCCTGTTTTGTACTTGGATGTGTTTGTTGTTTCAGCGTTAAAATTAGAATTAGTAACGGTATTTAAAGTTTTCAAACAGATAATATCTGTTCTATCAAAATTAGCAGCACCAATTTATCAAGCTATTTTTCCACAATTTTCAACATTAGTGGCAAAGGGAGAATATAAAAGAGGTTATGATGCAGTTATAAAAATTAGAAATGCAGTATATAAATATTTTATTCCATTGATTATTGTAGTGGGACTTAGTTCGCCAATATGGCTAAATATTATTTTTGGTGAAATATTCTCACAATATTGGTATATACTATTTATCTATTTAATTATTCATACATATGCATTATCATACACTACAATTCATCCATATTTTACTGCGTTAGGAAAAGTTAAAGAAGGTTTTATAATTTGTTTAATTGCAAATGTTGTATATTTAATATTGGCATTAACTTTAACTAAGCATTTTGGAATGATAGCTATTGTTATGAGCTACGCTGTTCAAATTTTAATTGTTATTCATGCAAAAAAATATATGATAAAAAAGGAAATAGATGGTAATGATGTTTAATTATGAATATTTTAAGAAAAAGAAAACTGTAATATTTTTACCTCATCAAGATGATGAATTAAATACAGTTTATGGAATGATTGACAATATAAAAAAAATTGGTGGTAAAGTTAAGATTGTTTATAGTACAAATGGTGATTATTCGGTAGATGCAGAATATCGTATCAAAGAAGCTATAAAAAGTTTAAAAGTAGTAAATATTGAGAGTGACAACATAATCTTTTTAGGTTATTCAGATCAAGCACCAGAAAATAAAAATCATTTATATAATGAGAATGCTAAATGGATTTCACATAGTGGGATTAGTGCTACATATTTACCACATGGCAAAGAATATCATTTTAATAAATACAATGAACATGCCACTTTTAACAAAGAAAATTTCGCAAATGATCTTCTAGATGTTATAATTGATGAAAACCCCGATATAATAATTGGTATAGACTACGATAACCATTGTGATCATCGTGCGCTATCCTTAGCATTAGAGATGGCAATTGGTAAATACTTAAAAACATCTCAAAATAAGCCTATTGTTTTAAAAGCTTTTGCATATAATAATTCATATAATGGACAAGTAGATTATAATGATCCAAATCCAATGTCAATAATGAGAAAAATAGAAAATCCTTATTATGATTGGAATAAAAGAGTAAGATTATATCAATCTAAGCGAGCTACAACAAGTCTTTTAATAAATAATATTTATTTCAAGGGATTATTACAACACCACAGTCAGTATATTTTTAATAGAATTAAATCTGTAGTTAATTCGGATATGATATTTTTTATAAGAAATACTGGGAATCTATTAAATAATAGCGAAATCAAAGTATCATCAGGTTGTTATAAATATTTATGCGATTTTATGCTCTATGACACTTCTGATATAACAAATAAAGATAAATTATTTGATAGTGGATATACAGTTATTGATAATGATGACAAATTAAAAAGAATTGATATAAGTTTTAAGAAAAAGGTAAATGTTAATTGTATTAATATTTATACTTCATTAAATAGTGCCAAGATAACTAAAATAATTATAAATGATAGGGAATGTTCTTTTCAGTATTCAAACCAAATATATTCTCTATATAATTTAAATCTTAGTGATATTAATAAATTATCAATTACATTGTATACTAATAACAAACAAAATATAGAAATAGGTGAATTAGAAGTATTAGAAAATGAGGATATGCTTTATTATGCCAAACTTTCTTATAATGATAATTTTATATATAATTATGAAAAAAATTGGAATGTTTCGTATAGTACCAATTTGAATAGTGAAAACTTCAAATTGGTTAATGAAAAAAATACAATAAAACTATTATATAATGACAAAATTGTTGATCAAATAAAAATAAGAATGTTTACATTTAAAATAATAAATGGTATAATTGACAATGTCTGTATATTTTTCGGTAGAGTGATTCAAAAAATTGTTAAGACAAAAAGAAAATATAAATTAAAAAAGAAGGAAGTTGATATGCTGTGAATAAATTTGATAAAGTTTTTAAATATGTAATATATTTTTTACTTGTTTTTATGCCTTTTAGAGAAATAATAGGAATATATGATAATATATATTTAAAGTTTATTCCAGATATAATGATTATTGGTATGTTTCTTTGGTTTTCTATTAAAAATAAATTTAGATTTAAACTCAAGATTTATGACTACTTTTATATTTTATTTTTATTAGTAGGACTTTTAAGTAGTATTATTAACAATGTATCTTTATTAGCAGTTTTATTACATATAAGGACTTTTGCTACGATGTATTTATTATATTATATGTTTAGAAATACAAATTATAAAATTGATTTTTATAAAAACTGTCTAAAGGTACTTATGATAGCTCTATCTATTTTAACTATACTTGGAATAGGAGAATATATTACAAGCAAATGCTTTTTCTTCCCATATCAATGGCTTATAGGAATAAAATATATATCTAACTTATCAAGAATGTATACTTTGCTTCATAGTCCAAATACATTTGGGTACTTTGCGGTTATGGTAATTGCTCTGTTTATTTATTTATATAAAGATTTAAAAAATAAAAATTGGATATTTTTGTTGGCATTAATTTTTCTTGGAATAATTTTAACTCAATCAAGAAGTTCGCAAATAGCATTAGTAATAGTATTAATTTACTGGTTTGTTAATTTGATAAAAAACAAAGATCGAAAAACAATTATAAGAATTTTTGCAATATTTATATTAACATTTGGTCTTTATGAGGTATGTCTTTATGCAAATAAATCGTTTTTAAATAGTGATACTTATAAACGTTTTGTTGAAAAGAATGGTGGACATTTTGAAAATATTCAAACTGATCCAACAAAACAAAATTCAAGATGGAACATACTAGAAAACGATGAAGTATTTTATTCAATGAAAGAAGGTAGACTATATAATATTATACTAGGCTTTAAAATATGGAAAACAGAACCAATATTGGGAACGGGCTTGGCAACATATGGTACTGCTGGTAGTAGCGTGGTAACTCCTAAATTATATAAAGAATATAATTTAGCAGATGACTTTTATTCAGACAATCAATACATAGCAATAATAGTTGAAAGTGGATTAGTTGGAACAATACTATTTTTAATGTTTATTATTGGAATGCTTTATGAATATAAGCGCAGTATCTATAAATTGATGACCATTTTTCTGTTACTATTAGTATGCATGTTCTATAATGTTTTTGAATTAGCAGTATTAATGACAATATTCTACTTAATAATAACTATGAATATAAAGGATGATAAAATTAAAGGAGATGTAAAATTAAAAATGAAAACAAATGACACTAATAAAAGAAAATATATAGTATTTTGTCAAGAACACTATAATCCTCTTGGAATAATAAGGAGCTTAGGTGAGGCTGGAATAAAACCAGTTGTTATTGTCAAAAGAGGTAAATATCAATTAGCTTCCAAAAGCAAATATATTGGTAAGTTGTATATAGTAGATACAATAGATGATGGATATGAAGTATTAATGAAAGAGTATGGACAAGAAGAATTAAAACCATTTATATACACTTCTGATGATACTATAACAAGTTATTTAGATTTGAAATATGATGAGTTAAAAGACAAATTTATATTTTACAACGCCGGTAAACAAGGTGAAGTAACTAAATATATGAATAAAGAAAATATAATTAAAGTAGCAGAAAAATGTGGACTTAATATTATAAAAACATGGAAGCTAAATACAAAGGAAATTCCTGATGATATAGAATATCCATGTATAACAAAAGCCATAATATCAACTAAAGATAATTGGAAGGCAGATAGTATTATATGCAATAATAAAAAAGAATTAAAGAATGCTCTAAACAAAATTGATAGTAAAGAAATATTGGTACAAAAATTTATCAAGAAAAAGAATGAGTTTGCTGTTAATGGATTTAGCATTAATAACGGTAAAGATGTTTTTTATGCATTTGCATTAAATTATTTAAGTATAATTGATAATGCTTTTGGTAATTATATGATTATAAAAAACTTTGAAAATAAAGAGTTAGAAAAAAAATTAGATAAAATTTTTGAACACATTAAGTTTGAGGGTATTTGTGAGGTTGAATTTTTAGTAGATGAGAATGATGAATTGTACTTCCTTGAGGTAAATTTAAGAAATTCAACATGGGGATATTCTTCTACTGTTGCAGGAATGAATTTACCTATATTATGGTCAGAAGCAATGTTAAGTCATAAATTGCCTAAAGATAAATTAAAAAAATTTAAACCATTTAAGGCAATGGCAGAAGATACGGATTATTATGATAGAGTTAAAACAAAAAAAGTTTCATTGATTAAATGGATTTTTCAAGCTCTTTCATGTAAGTGTTTATATATAACAAATATAAAAGATATGAAGCCTGTTTATTCAAAATTTGGTAATATTATAAAAAACAAGTTTAAGAAAAAATAAAAATGTTAATTATATAACTCAAAAAGAAGGTATTTATGCAGTAAAAAAGAGTTTTTCTCTTTTTTTTTCTCTTTTTTTTTGATATAATTAACTTGTATACATATAGGAGGTAACAATGAAAGAATTATTTGACAAACTATACAATAAGAGTGAAGAATCATTTCATAAGATATTGAAAAAAAATTTAGAAGAAGATAAAAAAACATTTATTGTAACTGCTAATCCAGAAACTTTTATGATGAGTGAGAAAGATGATGAAATGAAGAAGTTACTTTTAGATAAAGAGACTATCTTGATACCGGATGGTATTGGAATAGTAAAAGCCGCTAGAATGATTAATTATGACATCAAAGAAAGAATTACTGGTATTGATATCGCAAATAAACTATTAGAGTTAGGAAATAAACAAAAAAAGTCAATTTATTTATTTGGGGCAAAACAAGAAGTAATTGATTCTATGAAAGAAGTAATTGAAAAGAGTTATCCAAATTTAAAATTAGTTGGAGCATCAAATGGTTATGAAAAAGATAAAGATAAGGTGTTTGAAAAAATAGCAAAAGCAAAACCTGATATTGTGTTAGTAGCTCTTGGTATTCCACTTCAAGAAAAATTGATATATAAACATTTAAATCAATTTAATAAAGGAATATTTGTGGGAGTAGGTGGCTCTTTTGATGTAATAAGTGGTCATAAGAAAAGAGCACCTAAAATATTTATTAAATTAAATTTAGAATGGCTATATAGAATATTAAAAGAACCAAAAAGATTAAAAAGATTCTATGATAGTAATGTAAAGTTTTTATTTAAAGTGAAAAAATATAAATAGAAGATGAGGAAGTACGAATATGAAGACATTAATAATAATTCCAGCATATAATGAAGAATTAAATATTGAAAATACAATAAACAAGTTAAAAAAATATAATAATAGCTCAAAAGATGTAGTTGATTACATAATTATAAATGATGGTAGTACTGATAAAACAAAAGAAATATGTAAAAAGAATGATTTTAATGTTATTAATTTAATAAATAACTTAGGTATTGGCGGTGCTGTTCAAACAGGTTACAAATATGCATTAGAGAACAATTATGATATTGCTATACAATTTGATGGTGATGGACAGCATGACGAAAAATATATTAAAGAGTTAGTAGAAGAAATAGATAAAGGAGCTAATTTTGTTATTGGATCTAGGTTTATAGGCAACTTAAGTAAATTTAAATCAAGTGGAACCAGAAGATTAGGAATTAAAATACTATCTTTATTAATTAAAATTTGTTCTGGGAAAAAAATATATGATCCAACTAGTGGATTTCGAGCAGCGGATAAGGAAGTAATTAAATTATTTGCTAGTCACTATCCCACAGAATATCCTGAACCAGAATCAACTACAGAACTTATTAAAAGAGGACTAAATGTTAAAGAAATACCTGTAGAAATGCATGAAAGAGAATTTGGAGAATCTTCTATTAAACCACTTAAGAGTATATATTATATGTTTAGTGTATGCTTGTCTATCATAATAACAAGTATTAATAATGGAGGAAGAAAATGAGTATAAATTTAAAATTATCTTTGATAATACTATTAATATTACAATTAATTTTAATTGTTAATAGAGTTAAAAGAAAAAAAATGACTATGAAATATGCTAGTTTTTGGTTGGTTTTAGTTTTTATTATGGCCATTGTTGTGATTTTTCCAAACATAGTATTTAAATTGTCAAAATTAGCAGGATTTGAAGAAACATCGAATATGATATTTTTGTTGGGATTTTTCTTTCTATTTTATGTTTCATTTATTATAACAACAAGTATATCGATGCAAAATGAGAAAATTAAAACTCTAGTTCAAGAAGTTTCAATATTAAAAGAAAGAGTTGAAAAAAATGGGAAGAAGGATTAATATGAAGATAATAATTATGTTTACTTGTTATGTACTTTTAGCATCATCTGGTTTAATATTATTTAAACTAGGTAGTGCTAATAGCAATCTTACATTAAATATATTTGGACTTTCAATTAATTATTCTATCAAAATGATATTAGGATTATTGTGTTATGGTTTTAGTTTTGTTTTATGGATGTTCATTGTGAGTAAAATAAACCTAACAATAGCAATGCCACTTTCGGTAGCCATTGTAAATACATTGGTAGTTATTGGTTCATGCCTAGTTTTGAAAGAAAAAATAACACTAGTGCAAGGTATAGGTATATTTATTATAATATTTGGGGTATGTATTATGACATGGGGAGGTAAACAATGAAAAAAAAATTATTTAACATTGCATTATCAGTATTAACATTTGTCGCAATATTGATATACAATAATGAGTTTTTGAATGGAAATTCGTACAATATATTTATTACATTATTGTTTTTTGCAATATACTATTTTTATAATAAGTTCAATTTAAAGTGCGATAAAAAAACAGCAAAATATTCTCTTATATTAAGCTGCTTATTAGGAGTAATCCTATCAATAGGAAATATTGTAAGTAGATACATTTATGAAGCACCATCTAATATTTTTAATTACAAAAAAATATTATGTGTAGTAGTAATGCTTATTGGCTTTACGACATTATTTTTTACATTATTTAAAACTTTAATGCCAAAGTTAAAAGATGTATTAAAACTAAATGAAAATAATAAAATGAAGAAAAAAGAATTTGTTATTGTGATGTTAATAATTTTCTTTGGTAATTTTTTATATTTTATCAGATTTTATCCAGCGATAATGACTCCTGATTCTTATTATGTTATTCATTATGCAAATAACTTTATTTTGAGTGATTTTCATACATTTGGACATACTTGGTTCTTTGGAATATTCTTTCATCTTGGTAAAGCGTTATTTAATGATTTAAACTCTGCTGTTGCCTTTTCTACAATTGTTCAAATGATTTGCGTTAGTATAATATTTACGATAGTAATTAGATATTTATATAATAAAGGATTATCTAAAAAAGTTTGTTTGTTAATTGCTTTTATATATGGTTTTACTCCTTTGTTCGGTCATTATAGTGTTACTCTTTGGCGTGACATAATGTTTGGTACTGCATTCGCATCATTATTTATATCATTATATGATTTTGTAACTAACAAAAAGGTTAATAAAGGCAATATAGTGTTATTTATAATTAGTGTACTGATAATAATGTTTTTTAGAAATAATGGAATATATATATTTATTTTTACAATACCATTTATAATAATATTTTTAAAAGATAAAAGAAAAATGATGAGTATTATCTGTACAATTCTAGTTGTATTCTACTTTATTATTAAAGGACCAGTATTTAATTATTTTAATGTTGCAAAGTCGAAAACTGCCGAGGCATATTCAATTCCACTTCAACAAATTGCAAGAGTAATTGCGTTAGATTATAATATAAGTGATAATGATAAGAAATTTTTAGAGGAACTATGGGAATATGATAAAGTAGCAACAGACTACAGTAGTATTACAAGCGATCCAATTAAGCGAATAACAGATAATGATGTTTTGAAAGAAAAGAAAAAAGAATTTATCCAGACATATTTTAATTTATTAAAAAAATATCCAAAAGTATATATTGAGGCATATATGATGGAAACGATAGGATATTGGTATCCAGACATAATTTATTGGTCAACTGGTGGCGAATCAACTGGAATGTTTGAAGAAGAAAATGTTTATAGTAGTCCATTAACACCAAGTTGGTACAATTTTGTTATAGATGGTGTAAAAAGTAAAAAACTTCCATTATCAAATCTATTATGGAGTGTCGGCCTAACATTTATTTTCCTTTTGATTTCAACATTTGCTACAGCATTTTATAATAGAAAGATTTTATTATGTTATGTTCCACTTTTCGGATTATGGTTATCAATAATGGCAGCGACACCAGTTTTTTGTGAATTAAGATATGTATATGGTTTATTTACATGTATGCCGTTATTAATATTAATTCCATTAATAACTGCTTATGAATCAAATAATAAAAAACAAAGGAGAAGAAGTAATGATTAAAGTAATGACAATATTCGGAACAAGACCAGAAGCTATAAAGATGGCTCCATTGGTAAAAGAATTAGAGGGAAGAAAAGAAATTGAAAGTGTAGTATGTGTAACAGCACAACATAGAGAAATGTTAGATCAGGTGTTAACAGTATTTAATATTAAACCAGATTATGATTTAAATATCATGAAACAAGGACAAACATTATCTGAAATAACATCTAGAGTATTATTGGGACTTGAAGAAGTAATAAAAAAAGAAAATCCTAATATTATATTAGTTCATGGTGATACAACAACAACATTTGCAGGTGCATTAGCAGCCTTCTACAATGGAGTAGATATTGGACATGTTGAAGCAGGACTTAGAACATGGGATAAATATTCACCATTCCCAGAAGAAATGAATAGACAAATGGTTGATAGAATGACAGATATGTATTTTGCACCAACAGAAGTAAGCAAAAATAATTTATTACAAGAAAACATATCAGAGGATAAAATATATGTAACAGGAAATACTGCTATCGATGCCATGAAAACAACCATTAAAGAAGATTATAACAATGAAATCTTTGATTGGATTGGAAACGATAAATTAATATTATTAACTGCTCATAGAAGAGAGAATCTAGGAGAACCAATGAGACATATATTTAAAGCAGTAAAGAGAATTGTTGAAGAATATCCAGATGTTAAAGTTGTATATCCAATACACTTAAATCCAAAAGTAAGAGAAGTAGCAAATGAAGTATTTGAAGGAATTGATAGAGTAAGACTAATTGAGCCATTGGAAGTAATTGATTTTCATAATTTTCAAAATAAAAGTTATATAATCTTAACAGATTCTGGTGGCATTCAAGAAGAAGCTCCATCTCTTGGAAAACCAGTTTTAGTATTAAGAGATACAACAGAAAGACCAGAAGGAATAGCAGCAGGAACACTAAAATTAGTAGGAACTGATGAAGAAACAATATACAGAGAAACAAAAAAATTATTAGATGATAAAGAAGAGTATGATAAGATGAGTCATGCATCAAATCCATATGGCGATGGTTTTACTAGCAAGTATATAGTAGATGCAATAATTGATAAATACACTAGTAATAATATCTAATATAATTGATAAAAAACAAAATATGTTATATAATATAAATGTATTAAATTTTTGAGGAGTTGTATTAATTATGGAAATAAAAAATGTATTATTAATGGTATTAGTAACATTTGTTTTTGTTGCACTATTTATACCAGTAGTAAAGAAAATAGCAGAATTTATTGGAGCGATGGATATACCGAATGCTAGAAAGGTACATAAGGTTCCTATTCCTAGATTGGGAGGCCTTGGTATATATGCTGGCTTTTTACTAGGATATATGTTATTTGGTGTTCATTCAGTTCAAATGAATGCTATCTTAATAGGAAGTTTTATCATATTAGTTACTGGTATTTTTGATGATATAAAACCAGTACCTGCTAAATGGAAATTACTTGCTCAAACAGTAGGAGCCTCTATAGTACCATTATATGGAGGAATATTATTGCAAGACATATCAGCATTTGGCTTATATATAGATTTTGGTATATTAGCATATCCAATAACTATAATATTTATTGTAGCAATAATTAATTGTATCAATTTAATTGATGGATTAGATGGATTATCATCAGGAATAGCAAGTATTTATTTCCTAACAATAGGAGTTATTGCTATGTTACTTAATAATTCTAATGGTTTAGATATAATTTTAACATTCATAATGTTAGGAAGCACCTTAGGATTCTTAGTTCATAACTTTAATCCTGCTAAAATATTTATGGGTGATTCTGGTAGTATGTTCTTAGGTTATATAATCGCTGTAATAGCTTTATTAGGATTTAAAAATATAACATTAACATCATTTCTAGTACCAATGTTATTACTTGCAATACCTATTATGGATACATTATTTGCTATATTAAGAAGATTAATAAATCATAAACCACTAGGAGAACCAGATAAAAATCATTTACATCATCAGTTATTAAAATTAAGATTATCTCAAAGAAAGACAGTTTTAATAATATATTTTGTAGATATTTTATTTGCTATAGCATCTATACTATATGCTGTAGGTAATAAGATGTTAGGAACTAATAAATATGGTATTATAATATATGTAATATTATTTATCCTTACATTACTATTAGTATTAAAAACAAATATAATATGGAATCATGATAAGAAGAAGGAAGAAAAATAATCTTCCTTTTTCTATAAATAACATTGACTAAATAAATAATTTATTATAAAATAATATTGTAAGAAAGGAAGAGATACTATGAATAGACTTACTACTAATAAAATGTGTTGTCAAGATCTATTAAATGATAGGTCTATTTCCTTATGCTTAACAAGATAAATAAAGTATACGAAGAGGACTTATCATAATAGATAAGTTCTTTTATATAATAAATAAAAATATAATAATTAGGAGGATTAAAATGAAATTATATAACACATTAACAAGACAAAAAGAAGAATTTATACCATATGAAGGTAATAAAGTAGGCTTCTATACATGTGGTCCAACAGTATATCATTATGCTCATATAGGTAATATGCGTAATTATATAGGTCATGATATTTTAGATAAGACTTTAAGATATTTAGGTTATGATGTAAAAAGAGTAATGAATATTACTGATGTTGGACATTTAAAGAGTGACTCTGACTCCGGTGAAGATAAAATGGTAGCCAGTGCTAAGAAAGAACATAAATCAGTTATGGATATAGCCAAGTTTTATACTGATGCTTTCTTTAAAGATTTTGATATGTTAAATTGTCGTAGACCAGATGTAGTAAGTCCTGCTACTGATAATATTGATGAATATATTAAAATAATATCCAAGTTACTAAAGGATGGTTATGCTTATGAAGCTGGAGGTAATGTTTACTTTGATGTAAGTAAATTAGAAGATTACTATAAATTAACTAACCATAAAGAAGATGATATGGTCGTTGGAGTTCGTGAAGGAGTAGACTTTGATGATAATAAGAGAAATCAAGCAGACTTTGCCTTATGGTTTACTAAGAGTAAGTTTGAAGATCAAGACTTAAAATGGGATTCACCATTTGGAGTAGGTTATCCCGGTTGGCATATAGAATGTACTGGAATTAGTTTAAAATATCTTGGTGAACATCTTGATATTCATGGTGGAGGAGTAGATAATATTTTTCCACATCATACCAATGAAATAGCTCAAAGTGAAGCATATCTAGGACATAAATGGTGTAATTATTGGTTTCATAATGAACATCTTATGGATGAATCAGGTAAAATGAGTAAGAGTAAAGGAGCAGTCTTATCAGTAAGTGTTTTAAAAGAAGATGGTTATAATCCATTAGCCTTTAGATTTATGTGCCTTCAAAGTCATTATCGTAAACAATTAGTCTTCTCATATTCTGTTTTAGAACAAGTACAAAATCAATATAATAAATTAATAAATAAGATATCTTTAATTAAAGAAGAAGGTAGTCTCCAAGAAGATAAAGTAAAAGAATATCAAGATAGATTTAAAGAAGAATTATCTAATGATTTAAATACCGCTAATAGCATAACAGTACTATATGATTTAATAAAAGATGATACCGTAAATGGTACTACAAAAAGATATTTAATTGAAGACTTTGATAAAATATTAAGCCTTGACTTAATTAAAGAAGATAATAATATAGATTCAGAACTAGAAAAATATATTCAAGATAAAATAGAAGAAAGAAAAATAGCTAAGCAAAATAAAGATTATGCATTATCAGATGCTATTAGAGATGAACTATTAACTAAAGGTATAGAATTAATTGATACAAGAGAAGGAACTACTTATAAAATTAATAAATAAGAGTTCTTTCTTTTTTGCCTATGAAGCTTTATAAGATAAGTCTTCATTAGGAATCATAAAGCCTAAGTATAGTCTCTATGATTAAAAACTATGTAAAAAATATTAAAACTATGATATACTATAAGAGTAGCGTAGGTGATAAGAATGGAATTATTAAGGGTAGTAGACAAACTAGGAAATGATACTAATGAAATAATAGAAAGAGAAGAATTACATAATAGAGGTAAATTACATAATGAAGTAACTATATATATCATAAATGATAAAGGAGAAGTATTACTTCAAAGAAGAAGTAAGAATCGAAGATTTTGTCCCAATAAATTAGGAGTAATAGCCGGTCATCAATCATATCGTGAAGATATATTAACATGTGCTGTAAGAGAAACTAAAGAAGAAGTAGGATTAAAAATAAAAAAAGAAGATCTTCATCCACTTTGTGATAAGTATTTAGTCGAAGAGAAATATAACAATCATTATATGTATCCATATTATGTAATATGTAATCAAAAGACTGAAGACTTTACAATTCAAAAAGAAGAATTAAGTTTTGTAAGATGGTATAAAATAGAAGAAGTAATAAGATTAATTGAAGTAGGTTCTAAAGAAGTAGTCTTTAAAAAAAATGAAATAAGATTATTTAAAAAATTACTTGAAGTAACAAAGAAAGACGAAAAAGAATCATTCTTCTTAAAAATAAAAAAATTACTTGAAGTCAATTAAATAGTTTACATAAAAACCCATAACTAAAGGAGAAAATAACATTTCTTCTTTTATTTTCCACTAAATTATGATAGAATTAAATTATAAGGTAGGTAGAAATATGAAACTAAATGAAAAAAGAATTGTAAATGATATAAGATTATTAGCACTAGATATGATAAATACAGCAGGTTCTGGTCATCCAGGAATAGCTCTAGATGCCGCTCCCACACTATATACATTATTTGCATATCACCTAAAATTTGATTTAGAAAGAAAAGCATGGTGTAATAGAGATAGATTTGTATTAAGTGCAGGTCATGGTTCAGCCTTATTATATAGTACATTATATTATCTATTAGATGAATTTAATCTAGAAGAATTAAAAAATTTTCGTAAAATAAATTCTCAGTGTACTGGTCATCCTGAATATAATTTAAATAATCGTATTGAAGTAACAACAGGTCCATTAGGAGAAGGCTTTGCTACATCAGTAGGATTAGCTATTGGTGAAAAATATTTAGAAAGCACCTTTAATAAAAAGAAAAACATTGTCTTTGACTATAAGATATATACCTTAGTATCTGATGGTGACCTAATGGAAGGAATATCTTATGAAGCAGCTTCCCTAGCGGGCAATCTAGGATTAGATAATTTAATTGTTCTATATGACTCCAATGGTGTAACTGCTGATGGTGATTTAGATAAAGCTATGTATGAAAATATTCCTGATAGATTTGCTTCAATGAACTGGGAAGTAATTAAAGTAAAAGATGGCGAAAATATTGGTGAAATATCTAATGCTATCGAAAAAGCCAAAAAGAGTAAGAAACCAGTATTAATAGAAATAAAAACAACCCTAGGTATATATTCTAAGTATGAAGGAACCAATCGTATCCATTCTAATCTAGATAAAGAAGACCTAGAAGAAATAAGAACAAAATTAAAAGGAGGACCAGCCTTTACCTATAGTGAAAATGATCGAAATAATGCTATGAAGTTTATTAAAGATGGAACTGAAGATTATTATCGCAATTGGTATTCTGAATATGAAATGTATATAGCTAATGCTACTGATAGTGAAAGAGATAAAATAAATTTAGTAATAGAAAATGAAAAAATATCTCTTGATATAGCAGCAGTTATTGATACTAGTAAGATATTTGAAGATAAAGCTATGCGTGATATAAATTATCAGATAATGAATGTTATTAGTACCTTTATACCAAACTTTATGGGAGGTTCAGCTGATTTATTCTGTAGTACTAAGACATATCTAAAAGGAAAGAATGAGTTCTCAGTAGATGATTATTCTGGTCGTAATATTAACTTTGGAGTTAGAGAGAATCTTATGGGAGCAGTCTTAAATGGTTTAGCTTTAACTAATATTCGTAGTTATGGAAGTACATTCTTAGCCTTTTCTGATTATATGAAACCATCTATTAGAATGAGTGCCATGATGAACTTACCAGTAACCTATATCTTTACTCATGATAGTGTTAGAGTAGGAGAGGATGGACCAACTCATGAACCCGTAGAACAACTAGGAGCCTTAAGAAGCATACCTAATTTATCAGTATATAGACCCGCTGATTATAAAGAACTAATGGGTTCTTGGACAAATATTCTAAGAGAAGGTAAACCAGCAGCCTTAATATTACCTCGTGGTCATAACAACACAATGAAATACACTAATCCAAACAAAGTAGCGCGTGGTGGTTACGTAATTAGTGAAGTAAGAACAAGATTAGACCTAGTAATAATAGCAACAGGTAGTGAAGTAGAATTAGCGGTTAATATAAAAGAAGAATTACTAAAGAATTATATTGAAGCCAGAGTAGTATCAATGCCTAATATGAATTTATTTCTAAAACAAGACAAAGATTATCAGGAGCAGGTCTTACCAACAGGATATCGTCGTATGGTTATTGAATTATCAAATGATGCCAATTGGTATCGCTTTATCTCATCTGATGAAGACCTTGTTAACATACCAACTTTTGGTAAGAGTGGTAGTGAAAAAGAAGTATTAAATTTCTTTGAATTAGATATGACTGATTTAGTAATAAAAATAAAGAATAATTTATAATTCGACAAAATAAATAAATATAGTATGATATTTTATTTATGGTGATATAAATGAGAACATACTATATTTTTAATGTTAATAAATATTATAGTTATATGTATAAAGATAAACCTTTTAAGATGTATAAAATATTTGAAGAGATATATTATTCTAGAGATTATGATAGTATTAAAGCTTATCATGTATTAGAAGAAATAGCAAATCCTTTTAATAAGATAATGTTAAATGAATATATTTATAATGAGTATAAATATAAATATGGATATAAGAGAAAAGATAATATTCATTATTTAAATACAACTGATAAGAGTGTTTTAAGAATAAATAATTATAATATTAAGATAGAAACAGAAAATAACTATAGTATTTTCTTTAATGATATAAATAATTATAATAATAATTTATTTGTCTGTGACTTTGAAAATATGGATTATTTTTGGTTATCTAAATTAAATTCTTTACAAAATAATAATTTAATAGTACAATAACTATAGAGAGGAGAGAATAATATGCTTTGGGATATATTATATATAGTAATAGGTTTAGTAGTAGGATTAGTTATTGGTTTTCTAGTAGCTAGAAAATTAATGAAAAAAGAATTAAAAAAGAATCCTCCTATTAATGAGCAAATGATTAAGACTATGATGAGTCAGATGGGAAGGACACCATCTCAAAAACAAGTAAATCAAATGATGAAACAAATGAATAAGTTTATGTAAATTTATTCTTTTTTTTGCCACTTCAACCTTAAATAAATTTAAGTTTTACGTGGTATGATAGAGCCTATATAATAGTCTCTATCATAAACAATTGTATGTATGTATAAATTAAAATAAATAGCCATATTTTATTGACTATTTGTTATTATTATAGGAGAGTTTCTAGGTAACACCAATAAAGTGCCTATCTCCAATTTCCCGAGTATCTCTGGGAGGAAGGAGTGATTCTGTATGAAAAAGTTTTCTTTCATCCTCAGGGGGTTAGGAGATTTGAGTAATGGATTACGTTGTAGCACTTGCTATGATAATCTTTTTCTTTGTTGTCTATATAGATAATAGAAAAAACAGGAGATAAAAAAAGATGGCACCCATGGTGTGCTTCATAAAATTGTTTATGGAGAGAACACCTTTTGACACTAGGTGTTACCCATTTTTATTATGGATAAATTTCTCTTTCCATATTCATTATACTAAAAAATTAGAAAAATATCAATACTTTCTTGAAATTAGAAGCTTTTCAATATAAAAAAAGATTTCGGTCTTTTTATTTTATACCAAAATCTTCATCTTCAACTTCTATTTGTTTTAATATTTCTTCAGTAGTAGTAAACCCAGATATAACTTTATATAATCCATCTTGTAACATCGTTATAACATCTTTATTGTATACAAGACTTCTAAGTTCTTCTTTTCTGATGCCAGCACTTATAGCATCTCTAATATCCTGATTTATTAGAAGTACTTCTTGAACAGCAATTCTACCTTTATAGCCATGACTACAATGTGGACAACCTGTTGGATTAGCATCATACACTTCATTAATGTCTAATCCTAGAACAGTTTTAAATAAATTCTTTTCCATAACCGTTACTGGTCTTTTTCTTTTACAATTATCACATAATTTTCTAGCTAATTTTTGTGATACAATACCAGTTAATGCTGATGCAAGTAAATATCTTTCAACATCCATATCAAGTAATCTTTCAATAGTATTTAATGAATTATTGGTGTGAATAGTAGACAATACTAAGTGTCCAGTAATTGAAGCTCTTACCGCTATTTGAGCAGTTTCTGAGTCTCTTATCTCACCAATCATTATAACATTAGGGTCCTGTCTTAAAATACTTCTAAGAACTGTAGCAAAATCTAGCCCAATATCACTATTAACTTGAACCTGATTAACACCTTTAATATCCATTTCTACTGGATCTTCAACTGTAATTAAGTTAGATCCTTCAACATTCAATTTTTGAAGAAAAGAATATAGAGTAGTAGATTTACCAGTACCAGTAGCACCAGTAACTAATATTATACCATTAGGAAAATTTAACATTTTTAATATTTTATTGTAGTTAGTTTCATTAAAATATAAATATTCTATACCTTTTAAACTCATAGAATAATCCATAATTCTTATTACTATTTTTTCGCCTCTTTTAGTAGGTAAGGCGGATACTCTTAAATCTAAATCTTTACCATTTAATTTATCTTTAATAGCTCCATCTTGTGGTAATCTAGTTTCAGTTATATTCATTCCAGCCATTATTTTAATTCTCGTAATTACATTTTGTTTAATTTCTTGGGGTAATGAAACATAATTTCTTAATAAGCCATCTATTCTAAACCTTACAATAATACCATCTTCCGTAGGATCAAAGTGCATATCACTTGCTCCAAGATTTACAGCAGTCACTATAAGATTATTAACAGTAGTAACTACAGGTACTCTAGTGAAATCAATATTATTTTGCATATTATTGCCTTGAGGAATATTGTTAGTTTGTGTATTTAGATTAATATTATTTTGTCCTTTTATTCCTTGCTGTCTATTCATTTGATTTTGATTACTATTATAGTTACCTTTAACAGTAGTCGCATTATTATTCTGCATATTATCCCTCTTTTCATTCTTTTTATTGATTTTATTCTATAAATATTATATAATATAATTAATTAAATAGCAATATAAAATAATAAAAAGGTGATAAATTATGAAACTAAATCGTAAAGGATTTATGATGGCTGAAGTAGTAGTAGTTTCTGTAATAATATGTACAGTACTCGTTACTTTATACACAGCATTAGTAAGAATTAATAATGCTTATGATACTAGAAATAAATATTATGATATTGATACTTTATATTTTACCGAAGAAGTAAACTATAGTCTTATTTCAAGTGGGTTAATAAATACATTAATAAAAAATAAAAATAGTGTAAAAGTAACTTTAGAAGGTCAAGGTATAGACTTGAATGAAATTAGTTCTTTTTATAATTCAAATAATAAAGGGGAAACAAAAATATATTTTTCTCTATACAAAAAAGATGATGTAGCCAAACTAGCTGATTCAACAGGGGCAAAAGAAACTTTTAAAGATTACATTAAATATGCCAAAGACCACTTTGATTATAATGAAGATTATGAATATATGCTTATAACAGAGATGTGTAAAACTGATGATGACTGCTACTACTATGGACTTAGGGTAAGGTGATGATATGAAATTAAATAGAAAAGGTTATTTAACTGTAGAAATTATTTTAGCTTCTACCATTGCTTTTGCCATTGCTTTCTTTTTGATTGAAATTACTGTTAAACTTGTTAGTAAAACTGATGATATTTATCGTGATACAATTATTACTACTGATAGTTCAATAGTAACACGAAATATAAAAAAAGAAATAAAAAAGGTTATAAATGAAGAAGAAAATAATAAAACTATCTCAAACATCACATGTATTAACGATAAAGAATGTAAAATTATTTTTAAAGATACTAATAACAATAGTATAACAAATATAGTAAAAACAGAAAAAAATAAAATTGAATATATAGATGCAAATAACAACTCAAAATATTCAAAAGAATTAGATAATAGTATAAGTGAACTGAAAATATATAGTAATATTAATGGAGATGTTTCAGAGGAAAGTAGCGTTTATTTGAAGATAGTAGGCAAAAACATCTTTACAGGAAAAGAGTATCTAATCATAATTCCAATATATAATAGTAATACTACAAAGTATGTGGCTAAAAAATATACCGTAGAAGTTTATAGAAAACTTGGAAATAATACTAAGCCATATAAAACATTATCAGATCAAGAAGAATATAGTACTGTAAAATTTGATGTTAATGGTACGTCGGCATATTCAGTTTATGAAGGTATATCTTGCAATAATGGTTCTGCATCAAGAGTATCAAATGAAGGAAACACTCATAATTTTGCAGTAGAAGGAATAACAAGTGATATGAAATGTACAGTTTCTTTCTCAATTTCAACAAAAGTAATCAATATAAAATCAAAAGTAGGTGATACCATCAAAACAATAGCAGCTAATGTAGAAAAAACCTATGGTGGTAGTAGTGATTCCTATACGATAAAAGGTAATGCAAGTAATCCAAGTTATAAGTCAACAACATGTACCAATGGTCAAAATTATGATGCTAAAATTTATAGTGCTCATGCAAATGGCTATGAAGAGTTGAATTTTAAAGTAAAAAATGTTACTGAAGATACAACATGCACTGTAGTATTTGGACCAAGAGCTAGCGAAACATATAAAATAAGTTTATATAAAGATGGTGATTATCTTGGTGAGTTTATAGTAGATAAAGGTAGCACATTTAGAACAAAGTTTGATGCACCTGTAGATTCAACGGCAAGATGTACAAATAATCAAAAGCCATCTATAAGTCCAATTGGCGGAATTAATTACGAAATATCCATTAAAGAAGTTACATCAAATACAAGATGTGATATAGATTATTAAAATTCGACAAAAAAATTATAATAATAGGTATATACTATTTTTGGTGATAAAATGAAAAGCAAATTAAAGAAAATAGTTATACCTATTTTTTTAGCAGTCATCTGTGGAACTTTATGTGGTAGGTTAATGTTTAATATCTATGAAGAGAAGGGTAGTAGTACTTTAAATTCTAATGTTATATATTTATTGCTAGATACATCATATAATAATTATGATGAAATGAAAGCTAGTACAATAAGTAGTAATTATATATATTATGAAGATAAAGGTAAATATAATGTAGTAGTGGCTCTTACTAAGAATGAAGATAATATAAGTAAGATAGAAGAATTATATAATAAAAAATTAACTATAAATAAATATTTAATAAATGATGAAGAAATAATAAATAAATTAAATGAATATGATGAAAAATTAAGTAATAGTACTAATAATGATGAAATAAAAGACATTATAAGGGATATGAATAGCATTTATAAAGATAAAGAAGATATAAAAATGGTGAAAATTAGTTGACATTTCATTTAATTTAATATAGAATTATATATGTAGCAACGGAGTAGTACTCAAGAGGCTGAAGAGGTGCCCCTGCTAAGGGTATAGAGTGGGAAACTGCTGCGAGGGTTCAAATCCCTCCTACTCCGCCATAATAAAAATTAAGTCCATTAAGGACTTTTTATTATATAATAAGAAGGTGATTTATATGTTTAAGGAAGAACTATCTTTAGTACCACATTTACCTGGATGTTACCTTATGAAGAATAAAGATAACATTGTTATTTATGTGGGAAAAAGTAAGAACTTAAAAAATAGATTATCTTCTTATTTTCAAAGAGAACATACTGGTAAGACAATGATGCTAGTTAGAGAGATAGATCATTTTGAATACATAGTAACTAATACTGAGATGGAAAGTCTATTACTAGAAATTAATTTAATAAAGAAATATAATCCTAAATATAATATTTTATATCGTGATGATAAATCATATCCATATATAGAGCTTACAAGTGATAAAGTACCAATACTTAGAATAGTAAGAAGAATAAATGTTAAGAAAGTAAAGAATAATTTCTTTGGACCATATCCTAATGTAGGAGCGGCCCGTAAAGTAGTAGAAATATTAAATAGAGTATATCCATTAAGAAAGTGTAAGACTTATGAAAAAAGAGAGTGCTTATATTATCATATCGGACAGTGTTTAGGATATTGTACTCATGATGTAGAACCAGATAGAATAAAAGAGATGAAAAGTGAAATCATATCTTTCTTAAATGGTAATACTAAAGTACTTACTGATAGAATCACTGAAAAGATGAAAATATACTCAGATAATATGGAGTACGAGAAGGCTTTAGAATATAAAGAATTATTAAATTATATTAATATAACTACTGAAAAACAAAAAGTAGATTTAGATAACAGTGTTAATATAGATGTAGCTTCTTACTATACTAAAGATAACTATATTAGTATACAAATACTCTTTATAAGAGGAGGTAAACTACTAGATAGAAATAGAAATATCTTTCCAATGATTGATACAGAAGAAGAAGAATTTTCTAGATATTTATCTGAATTCTATAATAAGAATGTATCTATACCTAAAGAAGTATTAGTACCAGATATTATTAATAAAGAAGTATTTGAAGAAGTATTTAATATAAAATTTATGACTCCTATTAAAGGGGAGAAGAAGAGAATATTAGATTTAGCTTATGATAATGCTAGAATATATTATGAAGAGCAGATGACATATATTAAGAGAGATGAAGATAAGATTACTAATGCTTTAGAAGAATTAAAAGATAAATTAAAATTAGATAGTGTAGATAGAATAGAACTATTTGATAACTCAAATTTATTTGGTACTTTTAATGTATCAGGAATGGTAGTCTTTGTAGATGGTAAGCCTTCAAAGAATGATTATCGTAAATTTAAAATAACTAATGATAAGAATGATGATTATGGTACAATGAGAGAAGTAATATATCGAAGATATTTTAGAGTACTAAAAGATGGACTAGTAAAACCTAGTCTTGTAATAGTAGATGGTGGTTTAGGACAAATTAATGTAGCAAGAGAAGTAATTAATGAATTAGGACTAGATATTCCAGTATGTGGTCTTAAGAAAGATGATAAACATGCTACTAATGTTTTACTTGGTTTTAACCCAGTAGTAGAAATACCTATCGATAAAAGAAGTGACTTATTTCTTTTACTTACAAAGATGCAAACTGAAGTACATAACTTTACAATAAGTTATCATAAACAAATAAGAAGTAAGGGAGCATTATCAACAGTACTTGATAATATCGAAGGAATAGGAGAAGTAAGAAAGAATAAATTACTTAAGAAATATAAAACTATATCTAAAATGAAAGAAGCCTCCTTAGAAGAATTAGAAGAAATATTACCTAAAGATACTGCAATTACTTTTAAGGAGTTTTTAGATAATTATGATAAATAATATAATATTTTTAGATATAGATGGAGTATTAAATAGTGATAAATATTTTGATAGTATTAGTAATAAAGAATGTATAAATCCAGTAGATAGACTTATGTTAGATATAGATATGAGTAAAGTAAAGTTACTATTAGAAGTAATTAATAAAACAAATGCTAAGATAGTAATAACTTCTTCTTGGAGAAGAATGAAATTATATCCATATATTAAAGAAAGATTAGTAAGTATGGGGCTTCCTGTAGTAGGAGAAACTCCTTTTATAGAAGGAAGAAGAGGAGAAGAGATAAGGAGTTATCTATTAGAAAATAGAGTTAGTAATTATTGTATAATAGATGATGAAGTATTTAAAGATTATAATACATTAGAAGATAATTTAGTAGTTACTAACTTCTACGAAGATGGGTTAACAAAAGGACATGCTAAAGAAGTAGTTAAAAGATTAAGTAAGTAGTATTTGTATGCCCTCTAGATCCATTGTTCTAGAGGGTTATCTTTAGCCAAATGTTTTGTCTAAAGATAAAGTATCAACCATACATATTATATATTAGTTAAAAATATAAAAAGTTAGCCTTTTATTAATAAAAAGATAAAATATTAAAAAAATATTAATAAAAATAAAGAAAAAAGCTCTAAAATATTGACAAAATCATAAAATAATAGTAAAATCATAATCGGTACATTTTGTTGGAGGATATTAGATATTGGGACCATCTAATATACAAAAACGAACTTATAAAATATTAAAAGGAGAAGAAAAAGAATGAAAACAACATTTATGCAATCAAAAGAAACAGTAAACAGAACTTGGTATGTTATAGATGCTAAAGACATTCCTCTAGGAAGAGTAGCTAGTAAAGCTGCTACTATATTAAGAGGAAAACATAAAGTAACATATACACCACATGTTGACTGTGGAGACTATGTTATCATTGTAAATGCTGATAAAGTAGCATTAACTGGTAACAAACTAGAGGGAAAAATTTATTATGATCACTCTAGATACGTAGGTGGTTTAAGAGAAAGAACTGCTAAAGAAATGAGACAAGATTATCCAGTAGAAATGGTAGAAAGAGCTGTAAAAGGAATGCTTCCTCATAATAGACTTGGAAGACAAATGTACAAAAAATTATTTGTATATGCTGGTGAAGACCACAAACATGCTGCTCAAATGCCAAAAGTATTAGAAATGGGAGGTAACAAATAATGGCTAAAGAAAAAAGAAGTTTTTATGGAACTGGTAGAAGAAAAGGTTCAGTAGCTAAAGTTACATTAACTCCAGGTACTGGTAAAATAACTGTAAATGGTAGAGATGTTCACGAATACATGCCATATGAAGTATTAGTAATGGATTTAAAACAACCATTAGTAGTAACTAATAACGAAAACACATTTGATGTTAATGCAGAAGTTATTGGTGGTGGTTTTTCAGGACAAACTGGTGCTATCAGACTTGGTATTACAAGAGCATTACTAGTATATGATGAAGATAATGCTGCTAACGAAGATTCATATAGAAGAATTCTTAAAGCAAATGGATTTGTAACTAGAGATCCAAGAGTTAAAGAAAGAAAGAAATATGGTCTTAAAGGTGCAAGAAGAGCTCCACAATTTAGTAAGAGATAATTTAGAAGAGGTTACATTAATTGTAACTTCTTTTTCTAATTCGTTAAATTATAGTAAAAATATTATTAATGTGATATAATGAACATAGGATGTGATAATATGGATAACGAAAAAATAATAAAATTACAACACTTTTTTTCAGTTGATACTAAAATCAAAAAAGAAATTTATGATATAGCTCCACAATCGTTAAATGGTTATATCGATGAAACATCAATTAGTGAATACACAGATAAATTAAATGATTCACTTATCTATATATTAAGTGAATTAAAGTGTGTTGCTTTAGATGTTTTTGGTAAAGAATCAAGTATTTTTAATAAAGTATGTTACTTAGAACAAGATATAAAAACTAATTTTTATAGTTGCGGTTTTGATATAGAAAAACTAAAATCATTTTATCAAAAATATATAAGTAATATGGAACCAAGCTTTATTGATGATGTAAAAAGAAGTTATATTGGATACTATTTAGGTGGTGGTGGCGTTAGCCCTTTAAAAAAAGCAAGTACAATAAATGAAATTCTGCATCTTATGCACTCTCATATTATTAATAGTGAAGGACTTTTACAATCAATACCTTTATTAAATGAAAAAGATAATCAACATAACAATACAATAAGTTTAAGAGGTATTAGAAATCCAATGTTCGAACAATTATTTATGATGTTCCCAACAGATTTAGATTGCGGTATTACTGATATGGTAATCATAAATGAAAAAACACTTATAATGATGGTTAGAGATAGAGGACATGCTCTATCAATAGAAGTTACCTTAAATAAAGATAATGCTAGAATAGAATACTTTATTCCTAAAATTTGTAATGTAGAAATGGTAAACAAAATACCAGGAGTAAATAAAGTAAATGATGATAGTATAGGAACAACAGGAGCTATCGAAGTAGAAGTTAAAGATTTACCAACAGCTTTATTTAATTTCATTTCCATGGTTCCAACAGATATGGATATAGTTCATAATTATGGAAGAGGTATTTAATTGTTAGAGGTTACATTAATTGTAACTTCTTTTTGTATGTATTAATAGCTTATATATGATAGATATGGTTGATATATCATTTATAGACTGTAGGCTATAAATGACACTGGAAGACTATAGGCTGAAGATGATAAAAAAAATATGTAAAAAATGTGTAATCATATTGAAATTTTAACTTGACTTTGTTATTATAATAGAGTGAGGAGATGATATGATGACAAAATATGTTTATGCCTTTAAAGAAGGTAATAAAGATATGAGAAACTTACTTGGTGGTAAGGGTGCTAACTTAGCAGAAATGACTAATTTAGGGTTACCTATACCTCAAGGATTTACTATTTCAACAGAAGCTTGTACTAATTATTATGATAATGGTAAAGAAATATCTGAAGAGATAGAATCTCAAATCTTTAAAGCATTAGAAGATTTAGAAAAATTACAAGGAAAGAAATTCGGTGATATAGAAAGTCCACTACTTGTATCAGTAAGAAGTGGTGCTAGAACAAGTATGCCAGGTATGATGGATACAATACTTAATCTAGGTTTAAATGATGTAGCAGTAGAAGGATTTGCTAAAAAGACTGGTAATCCTAGATTTGCTTATGATTCTTATAGAAGATTTATTCAAATGTATTCAGATGTAGTAATGGAAGTAAATAAATCTTTCTTTGAAAAAATAATAGATGAATTAAAAGAAGAGAAAGGTGTTCATTATGATACTGAACTTACAGTAGAAGATTTAAAAGAATTAGTAAATAGATTTAAAAAAGTATATAGTGATCACATGAATGGTGAAGAGTTCCCTCAAGATCCTAAAGAACAATTAATGGGAGCCGTTAAAGCAGTATTCCGTTCTTGGGATAATCCTAGAGCTATTGTTTATAGAAGAATGAATGATATACCAGGAGATTGGGGTACTGCGGTTAATGTTCAATCAATGGTATTTGGTAATATGGGTAATACTTCAGGTACTGGTGTTGCCTTTACTAGAGATCCTGCAACTGGCGAAAAAGGTATTTATGGAGAATACTTAATTAATGCACAAGGAGAAGATGTAGTAGCAGGCGTTAGAACTCCTGAACCAATTACCAAACTAGAAGAAGATTTACCAGAATGCTATAAAGAGTTTATGGAACTTGCTCAAAAGCTAGAAAATCATTATAGAGATATGCAAGATATGGAGTTTACTATTGAAGAAGGTAAGTTATATTTCTTACAAACAAGAAATGGTAAGAGAACTGCACAAGCTGCAATTAAGATTGCTTGTGATTTAGTAGATGAAGGTATGATTACTCCAGAGGAGGCTGTACTTAGAATTGATGCTAAAAGTCTAGATCAATTACTTCATCCTACATTTGATGCTCTAGAATTAAAAAAGAGTACTTCTATTGGGGAAGGATTACCTGCTAGTCCTGGTGCTGCTGCTGGTATGGTAGTATTTACTGCTGAAGAAGCAAAAGCATTAGGTAAAGGCGGTAAAGGAAAGAGAGTAGTACTTGTAAGACTAGAGACTACCCCTGAAGATATTGAAGGTATGGTTGCCTCTCAAGGTATTTTAACTGTAAGAGGCGGAAGAACTTCTCATGCCGCTGTTGTTGCTAGAGGTATGGGAACATGCTGTGTAGCAGGTTGTGGTGCTATTAGTATTAATGAAGAAAAAGAAGAATTTACATTAGGTGGTAAGACATTCCATAAAGGAGATTATATTTCTCTTGATGGTAACACTGGTAAAATATATGCAGGAGATATTCCTACTAAAGAGGCTACAGTAAGTGGTGATTTTGGTAGAATAATGAAGTGGGCTGACGAATATAGAACACTAGGTGTTAGAACTAATGCTGATAATCCTAGAGATACTGCTAAAGCTATTGAACTAGGAGCAGAAGGTATAGGACTATGTAGAACTGAGCATATGTTCTTTGAAGAAGATAGAATACCTAAGATTAGAAAGATGATTCTATCAGAGACAGTAGAAGATAGAACAAAAGCTTTAGATGAATTAATACCATTCCAAAAAGGTGATTTTAAAGCTATGTATAAAGAGTTAAAGAATCTTCCTATGACTGTTAGATACTTAGATCCACCATTACATGAATTCTTACCTACTTTAGAAGAAGATATAATTGCTTTAGCAAAAGATATGAATGTTACTGTAGAACACTTAAAGAATAAGATAGCAGAATTACATGAATTTAATCCAATGATGGGTCATAGAGGATGTAGACTTGCTGTTACTTATCCAGAGATTGCCAGAATGCAAACTAGGGCTTTAATGGAAGCCGCTATTGAGGTTAAAGAAGAAGATGGTTATGATATTACACCTGAAATTATGATACCTCTAGTAGGAGAAGAAAAAGAACTTAAGTTTGTCAAAGATATCGTTGTAGAAGTAGCTGAAGAAGTTAAGAGAGAATATAATTCTGATATGAAATATCATATTGGTACTATGATAGAAATACCAAGAGCAGCCTTAACCGCAGATGCTATTGCTAAAGAAGCAGAGTTCTTCTCATTTGGTACTAATGATTTAACCCAAATGACATTTGGCTTCTCTAGAGATGATGCTGGTAAATTCTTAGATGCTTATTATCAAAATAAGATATATGAAATAGATCCATTTGCTAAATTAGACCAAGTAGGAGTAGGACAGCTTGTTAAGATGGCCGCAGAAAAAGGTAGAAATACTAGATCTGATATTAAACTTGGTATATGTGGAGAACATGGTGGAGAACCAACATCTGTTGAGTTCTGTCATAATATAGGACTAAACTATGTATCTTGTTCACCATATAGAGTTCCTATTGCTAGACTTGCTGCTGCTCAAGCTAAATTAAAAGAAACTATGTAATTATTATAAGAACTTAGATAGGTTATTTATCTAGGTTCTTTTTATATGCACTATAAGCCTTACTATGTAAGTCTTATTAGTGTTATTTGGAGCCCTAGGGGTCTCCAAATAAGTATCAACCATACATATTATATCCGGGGTGAAGAATGTAATTTATGAAATTATAAAAAGAATAATTATCTTCAAGATCGCAAATTGCGACCTTGAACAGAAATAATGATTTAAGATAAAATAAATTGTAATATACATTTATTAATTAAAAATGTATAAATATTAAAAAAATATTTTGTAAATAAAAATAATATGATATAATGTAATAGAAAGGAGAATGATTTAATGCTAAAATCAAAAAATGTAGTTAAAAAATTAACTACGATATTATTTACATTAGTAGCTATCTTTGGTGTGGAATTAACTAATGTAAATGCTGAAACAATTGATATTACCGAAATTAAATTGACAGGTGATTATGATTATGGAAAAGTTCCAGCAGGAGTATTACCTGCATTTAATCCTGGAACTACTACTGATGGTATTAGTATAGGAACTGGTAATGGTGGATGGGCACACTTTGAAAGTGCAATATCTACGTGGAGTGGATTTGGTGCCGACACACCAGTTGCATATAATGATGGTAGCACAAAGTACGGATTCACTTTTTATGTAAAAACAAATAGTGGATATCAACTTGCTTCAGGTTTTAAGGTTTTTTACAATGAAGGAGAAGTTACCTCAACTGTTGAAGTATTAAAGTACGATTGGGGTGCTTATGTTACTGTTGATTTAGGAAAAGCAACAGGAGAAAATCCTGCTACTCATACTGTAACATTCGTTTCAAATGGTGGAACAGAAATTGCACCAAAAGAAGTTGTAAATGGATTAAAAATTAACGAACCATCAAAACCAACAAAGGATAAATACATTTTTAGAGGTTGGTATGAAGAAGCAACATTCAACACAAAGTTTGACTTTTATAATACACCAATTACATCTGATATGACTCTTTATGCAAAATGGGAAGCTGCAAATTCTATCAATGAGATTAGACTTGTTGGTAACTATCAATATGGAAGTGTTCCAGAGGGAACTTTGCCATCATTTAATCCAAGAACTACTACTGATAGTATTACTATTGATAACACAAATAGTTACTGGGTGAAAAGAACAAGTACAACTTCTTTGTGGGGTGGATTTGCTGGTAATACACCAGTTGCATATAATGATGGCAAAACAAATTATGGATATACTTTCCGAGTAGTAGCTAATGATGGATATCAACTTGATTATTCAAATTTAAAGATTTTTTACAATGAAGGAGAAGTTACCTCAACTGTGGAAGTGTCAAAGTACTCTTGGGGGTGCTTATGTTACTGTTAATTTAGGAAAAGCAAATGGAACACCAGTTGTTTATACTATAACATTTAATTCAAATGATGGAACATCAGTTGAATCACAAAATGTAAATGCTGGAGAAAAATTAACAGAACCAACACCAGCTCCAACAAAAGAAGGATTTACTTTTGATGGTTGGTATGAAGATTCAACATTCAGTAAGAAATTTGATTTCAACACACCGATTACTGATAATATGACTCTTTATGCAAAATGGATAGAAAACAAATATACA
>CAKPIH010000007.1 GCA_934162325.1 uncultured Bacilli bacterium | reverse complement strand
TACTACTTTATCTAGTTTATCTAATGGTATTATAAAAAAAGATGTTACACTAGCTGCTGGTGAGAGTATAGATATTAATGTTAGGGTATGGCTTAGTATAAGTACTCCTAATAGTCAGATAGGTAAGACTTTTAATTCTAAGATTGTTATAGATGGACAGGCTGTTTATACTGAATCTTCTGCTGCTGATGAGACATTAGATAGGCTTAATAAATTAAACAATACAATAATACTGTCTAGTGGAACACCAGATTTTACTAAAACAAGTATAGATGATAAGACAAATGGAATATATATTGTTAATGATGATTTAGGTACTAGTTACTATTTTAGAGGAAATGTAACAAATAACTATGTAAAATTTGCTAATAAATACTGGAGAATAATAAGAATAAATGGAGACGGAACAATTAGAATGATATATGCTGGTACTAGTGCTCATGCGAATGGCTATGATGATTCTAGTGCAAATGATATGAGTATTGGTGAATCAGCATTTAATTCAAGTTATACCGATAATACTTATGTAGGATATATGTATGGAATTAAAGGTGCAACAACATACGCAAACACACATAGCAATATAACAAATAGTACAATAAAGACGCTGATTGATTCATGGTATGATACAAATATAGTAAATACTGGAAATGAAAAGTATATTGCTGACGCCATATACTGTAATGATAGAAGTGTATCATTAGGTACAGGAATAGGAAGAACAGAAACAACTTATGCAGTAAAAACAAGAAGAAATAATGAAACACCAACACTAAAATGTGCAAATAATAGTGATAAATTTACAAAGAGTACAACAATCGGAAATGGCAAACTAACTAGAATGATAGGACTAATTACAAGTGATGAAGTAACATATGCAGGTGGAACAATCTCAAATAATAAAGAATATTATTTATATTCAGGAACTGGGTATTGGACTATGACACCACGTTCGTTCGAGTCCGGTGCTGCTTATGTCTATTATGTGCGTGACAGTGGCCTTCTCAGCGACTCTAGTGTCTTTCTTACTAGCGGCGCCGTTCGCCCGGTAGTTTCTCTTAAATCTGATGCTATATCAGGAGGAAACGGAACAGTAGCAAGTCCATTTCTTGTTGGATAGAAATGAAGACTAGAATCTGAAATCTAAAGTGCCTAGTGAAACCCTTTTCACTAGGCAGCGGTAATCAGGTCGGTATACAACGATAAGAAAACAAAGAGGCGAAATAGGGGATTTTTGCTGTGAGATAAACACCAAAAATTAATATAGAGATAGTATATGATTACTATCTTTTTTCTTTGAGTATTATTTAGAGTTAATTGGTAATATTAATAATGGTGAAATATATATGAAGAAGATTATTGTTAGTGTTTTATTAGTATTACTTGTGGGGGTTAGTACTATTATGGGGACTTATGCTGTTATTATTAATGTTGTTAGTGATAATGGGGTAGATAAGATAGTTAATGTTATTAATATTAAGGATTTACTTAGTGATGATAATGGTAATTATAATAGTACTTATTATGATGTTAGGGATGAACTTAATATTAATGATAGTGATATGGATGTTTTAATGAATTCTAGTTATCTTAATGATAGTTTGAAGACAGTACTTGATAATGTTGTTAGTTATAAGTTAAGAGGTAGTACTAAACTTAGTAATGATGATATTTATAATATGATTGTTAATGATGTTAATAAAGATGATAGTATTAATACTATACTTAAGAATAAGGTAATTGATAAGAGTAATGTATATAGAAGTGATATTAGTGATTATATTTATGATTTAGATGTTAATCTTATTAGTAATTTATGATTGTTTTGTTTATAATTATTTTTATTATTATTGCTTTATTATTTATTTTGGAAAAGAATAAGATTAATATATTAAGAAGATTAGGATATACTTTTATTATTTCTGGTAGTTTTATTATTGTTATTGGATTAATATTTAAGTTTATTATTAAGAGTAATATTTATTTTATTAATATTAGTAATGTTATTAATGTTATATTTAATCAATTTTTAGTTATAAGTATAGTATTTTATATATGTGGTATTATTAGTTATTTGGGTTATTATCTTATTATAAAAAGTGTATAATTATTTATTTAATTATATCTTTTTTATTTTTTATGTGGTAAAATTAGTATGGAGATGATAGTGTGACTAGAATTGATAATAAAAAAGATATAAAGAAGAAAAAAGGTAGTAATAAAAAAGTAAAAGAGAAAAAAATAGATATTGATAGTGATAATAAGAATAAAGAGAGAGAATTATATACTTCAAAAGAAGTTATTATTGTAATGATATTTTCTATTGGTATTGGTATTCTTATGTGTTTTGGTGGTATTAGTATAATTACTGGTAAGAATTATTTAGCAGTTACTAAAGATTTAAAGAAAGTTGTTGATACTTATTATGCTATTGTTGATAATTATTATGGCGAACTTGATAGAGATAAACTAATAGATGGGGCAGTAGAGGGAATGATTTCTTCAGTAGGTGATACTTTTACTAGTTATAGTGATACAGATAGTACTAGTTCTTTTGATGAAACTATTAATGGTAGTTATGAAGGTATTGGATGTACTGTTGCTACTTTAGAAGATGGTACTATTAGTGTTATTGATATGTTTGAAGATTCACCTTCTTATAAAGCAGGACTTAAGGTAGGAGATATTATTCTTAAGGTTGATGGTGAAAGTTACGAAGGTAAAAATAGTAATGATATTTCTGATTATATTAAGAATAGTGGTAAGTCTAAGGTTGTTCTTACTGTTAAAAGAGATAATGAAGAAAAAGATATTTCTATTAATTTGAGTAAAGTTGAAATTCCTCATGTTAGTGGTAAAGTTATTGAACAAGATAGTAAGAAAATTGGATATATTAAGATTTCTTTATTTGCTAGTAATTCTTATAAACAATTTAAGAATAAATTAGGTGAATTAGAAAAGAGTAATATTGATGATCTTATTATTGATGTTAGAGATAATAGTGGTGGTTATTTATCTTCAGTTACTGATATATGTAATTTGTTTTTAGACAAGGGAAAGGTTATTTATCAGTTAGAAGATTCTAAGGGAAAGGTTAAGAAGAAGGATACTACTAAAGAAAAAAGGAAATACGATATTGTTGTTCTTATTAATGGTGGCAGTGCTTCGGCGAGTGAAATACTTGCTTCCGCTATTAAAGAGAGTTATGGTGGAGATATTGTTGGTACTAATAGTTATGGTAAAGGTACTGTACAACAAACTAAGAAACTTTTAGATGGTAGTATGATTAAGTATACTACTCAGAAATGGTTAACTCCTGATGGTAATTCTATTAATGGGGTTGGTGTTACTCCTACTAAGGTTGTTGAGTTAAATGAGGAATATTTTAATAATCCTACTAATGAGAATGATAATCAACTTCAAGAGGCTATTAAATTGATATTAGAATAATAAAAATTCACCATAGTGTGAGTTTTTTTGATTTATTTTTTAATTTTATCATATAATTTAGTGGTGATGTTATGATTGTTAAATATACTACTAAAGAAAAAGAATTACTTGCTAGACTTATGAGAGCAGAAGCAGTTGGTGAGGGAGAACTTGGTATGCTTATGGTTGGTAATGTTGGTATTAATAGAGTACTAGCTGATTGTCTTACTTTTAAAGATATTAGAACTATCTCAGAGATGGTTTATCAAAGTCCAGGTGGTTTTTCAGGAACTAGTAGTTCTTTATTTTATGGTAATCCTACTGCTAAAGAAAGTGAACTTGCTGAGAGAGTTATAAGGGGAGAATATTATTATCCTGCTACTAATGCCTTATGGTTTTATGCTCCTAAAAGTGGAACTAGTTGTACTAGTACTTGGTGGGGACAGGATTTTGCCGGTAAATATAAAAATCATTGTTTTTATAAACCAAATCCTGGAGTATGTAAAGAGATACATTAATGATAAATTTTATAAAAGGATTTATTATTGGCATTGGTAAGATTATACCAGGAGTAAGTGGAGCTATGCTTGCTACTATTATGGGTGTTTATGATAAGGCTATTTTTTATATTTGTAATTTTAAGAATAATATTAAAGCTGCTATTAAGTATTTATTTCCGATAGGTATTGGAGTTATAGTATCAATTATTTTATTTAGTAAGATTATTAGTTTATGTCTAGATAAGTATTATGTTATAACAATGCTTTTCTTTGTTGGTCTTATAATTGGAGGCTTTCCTTTTATTGTTAATAAGGTTAACAAGAAGGATTATTATATTAGTATTATTAGTTTTATTATTTTTTTTCTTATTGTTATTTTAAATATTAATAATAGTTATGTTATTAAAAATAATTTTTTTGATTTTATTATGTTTTTTGTTTCTGGTGTACTTGAAGCTATTGGTAGTATTATACCGGGAATAAGTGGAACTGCTTTACTTATGTTGTTTGGTACTTATGATATTATTGTTTATTCTATTGGTAATATTACTAATATTAGAATTATTATACCTTTTGTTATTGGTATTATAGTTACAGTTATTTTACTTGTTAAAGTTGTTGATTATTTATTTAGAAAACATAATAATAAGATGTATGCTTTTATACTCGGAATGTTTATTTCTAGTGTAGTTCTTCTTATTATACAGATATTTAAAACTAAGGTATATATTAGTGATTTGATTATTGGAATTATATTTATGATATGTGGAATAGTTATTTCTAATATTTTTGATGAAAAATAAAAACTCTTGATTATTCAAGAGTTTTAATATTTACAATGGTGACCAGTATGGAATTTGTTTCCACTATTAAAGTAATCGGAAAGGATTAAATTGTATTTTGCTTTATATGATTTAAATGATAATTTATTATGTTATTATGATGATCTAAAAGAGATAAGTGTTAAATATGATTATGAAATAAAAGAGTTAAATAGGAAGTTTAGAAATTCTGTTTTTGATTATATTATTTTATGTTTAGATAATCATAATTATAAATTATATAAATTTAGTTAGCATTTGCTAACTTTTTTCTTTGAAAGGTGGAGATAGTTTTTTTTAATGTTATCATTAACATATGAAAGGAGAGTATAATTATGAATAATAAAGAATTCACGCTTAAGTGCTCATTGGAAAAAGGCATTTCGCAAAAGGGAAATGAATATGAATATTTATCTTTAAAAATTACTGATACTTATAGTAAAAGAGTTTTTTTAGAGTCTGCTGAGAAAGAGTTATTACTTAATAATAATAAATCTTTAAGTCCTTTTGGAAAGTAGTATGATATCAAATCATTATGATTGATATAAAAAGAATAAAATAGGAGGGGGAATTGGTTTATGGTTGTTGGAGAAATTACTTTAGCAAGTGTTCTTACTGATATTGGTTCAGTGTTTGCTAGTATGATAGGCTATGTAGGTAGTGTATGTGAAACTATTGTTGGAAATCCATTATTATTAATTGGTTTCTGTATACCATTTGCATTTGCTATTGTACATTTTGTTAAAAAAATGTTTTAGTATATGAAAGGAGATATATATTATGAAAAAGAGTTTAGTTATTACTTTATTTCTAGTATTGTCTTCTTTCTTTTTTATTTCTATTAAAGAGGTAAATGCTAAAGCTTATTATGAGGTAAATATTTCTAATTTTGATTTTTATAATGATACTTTTTTAGAATTTAAAAGAAAAACGGAGGGATATCTAAATAGTACTGATTATACATATTATAATATTTATTATTATCATAATTCTAATTACTATTCTGCTTGTTATTTTAATTCTGGTATGAGCTTTTCTACAAGTCTTATTACCGAATTAAAAGAAGGTTATTGTACAAAAGATTTTAAATCTTTTTCAAAAGAAAGAGTTGTTTCATATTTTAGTGGTAATATTTATTATTATCCACAATATATTGTAAATTCGAATTATTATCCAAAATTTAGTTTAAGTTATGTGTATATTTATAATGATTTTTCTTATGAAATGCCTGGTGGTTCAAAATTTATTTTTCCCTATGATTTTTATTTAAAATATCAGGAAAATATTGTTCCACCTGATCCTCATAAAAGTGAGAAACAAATAATAGCTAATTTTTATACTATATGTATAGATAAATTAGGCTATTTAGGAGAGCAAATAGTAAGTAATTATGTATATTTGTCAATGATAGTAGTACTAATATTAGTATTTATAATTGAATTAATAAGGAGGTGGTTAATGTGAAATATTTAAAATATTTATTATTAATGATACCATTTATGTTTATTAGTAGCGTAAAAGCAGAATCTATAGAACTTAATAATTCTAATTCTTATACTTCTGATATGTCAGTTCAAGAGTTATTTACTAATAAAGATTATAAAGGGTATTTAGAAGAATTAGGAAGATTGTTATTTGAGAAATACGAGTCTGATTATTCTGATATTTATCCATTTTATGTTATAGAGGTTGGAGTATCTCCTTCTTCTACAGGCTTTTATATTAATTTAAGTATGGTTATGTCTAATCAAAAGTTTAGTTTTAATTATAAAAAAGGTAAGAATAATGGTTATGGTTATAATTTGTTGGAAGATAATACTGAACTTGGTAGTGCTCCTATAAATGAAAAATGGCAAAATTTAGAAGTTTCTTATAATAGTAGTTCTACTACTTATAATCTTCCAGAATTAAAAAAATATATTTCTTCTCCATCTCATTATGCTTTCAGTATTTATTCTAATCCTGATTCTTCAAGTACTCCTATTTTTAATTCTAGTTTTTTAGTTTCTTCTAATTTTGACTTAATGTTTTATACTGATTATGATTCAGTTATAATTAACAATTATTTAGATAGTGGCAATACTTACATATTAAAAAATGGAGATATATTACCTACTATTTATAAAGGTAAAGATTTTACTGATAAAAGTAATTTAGTAGAAGTTGATTTAAATAGTTACCCATATATTGCTTTATCATTAAAAGATTATAGTAAGACTGAAGAATTTAGTGTTACTAATTATGTTAAAGGTCAGTATTGTTTAACACCAGTTTATGATTATGGCTTAAAAGAAAGAAAAGATATTTTAAATGGTACTAAAATGCAGAAATGTAGTATTTATTATTCTGATTTTACTCCAGTTAGTACTTATATATTAGATTCTGATTTGAAAAATCATTCTATTTATTATTTAAAAGCTTATGATACATCTAAAGAAAATAAAGTTAAGATAGACTCATCAGTATTTAATATTCATTATATTACTGAGGAAGATAAAGATAATCCTATACTTACTATTAATGGTAAAAAGTATTCTACTATTCCTTATGATAAACTTACTGATACTGCTACTAAAAGTGAAGATGAGGGTTATGTTTCTGGTGCTAGTTGTGCTGTAGGAGATTTCAATTGTACTGCTAGTATTATGGGTTCTGATTTTAAATGGTCTGATATATTTACTGGTCCTTTAGATTTTATAAAAGGTATATGGTCTTCAGTTACTCAAGTATTTATTGTAATTGGTTACTTCATTTCTTTACTTCCAATGCAATTACAATATTTCTTATACATAAGTTTCATGTTAGCAATAATTTTAGGATTACTAAAAATTATTTTGTAAGGAGGTTGATAAAATGTATGAAATGATAAAAGGATTAATTGGAACAGTTCCAGTTCAATTTGAATTTGTTTATATTGTACTTACTTTAGTATTAGCATTTTTATTAATATCATTATTATTTAGTATATTCTATATACCTATAGCTATAGTGAGAGGTAAATGATGATAGAAGTATTTAAATTTATATTTAAATGTACTGCTGATTTTCTAAAGATGTTATTTACTATTGATGTAGGTAATGGTTTAACTTTAGGTTTAGTAATGTGCGTTGTATTTATTTTTCTTCCTTTAGTATTAGTGGTTATTAGTTTCTTAAAAGTAACTTTAGTTGATGAAATAGATGAGAAACATGATTTAGGTATAGGTCCTTTTGGAAGGTATGTTGGAAAACATGAATATAGGGGTAAGCATGAAAGGAGATAGATTTTATGAGTATATTTTTGCCATATTCAGTAGAACAAGTAATTACTTATTTTACTACTTTATATAATTTAGATTTAAGTACTTTAACTTCTTATCAGACTTTAATTTTAAACATAGTTGCTAATGCTTACTTTTTTCTATATTGGTTTTTTATAATTTATTTTTCAATAAAGCTATTTAATAGAGTTTGGGAAAGAATATTTTAGTAATATTAGTAGCAGCCAGCGGCGCTGGTGCTACTAATATATAAGAAAGGTTAAGTTATGAGTAAAAGTTTTATAATGGTAAATTTAGTAGGTCCTTGTGTTGTTGGTTTAATAGGTATTATAGTTTTATTTATATTAGAAAAGAGGAATAAATAATGAATAGTTTAGAGTTTGTATATAAAATATTAAGTTTAATTAGCATTGATGTAATAGTAGGTTTTATAGTTTATGTATTTTATACTTATTTTGATAAGAAATATATGTCTCAATTGGAGATAAATTTATTACAAGAAGAAAATAATTATTTAAAAAAAGAGAATAAAAAGTGTAATGGTACTAGTGCTGATTTTTGGAAGGAGTAAAAAATATGTTTTGTATTAGTGAAAGAATTTTAAATATGATAGCTCTTTTGTTTATGATTTTCTATTGTATTAGTTATTTATGTAATGATTTTAAATGTGTAGAACCTTGTTTCCTTTTTCTTGGATCTATTGGTGTTGCTTCGTTTTTTTCTGAATTTTTGGCTCATGTTATATTATTTGTTTTTAAAGGTGATAAATAATGGTAATAGCATTAAGTGGAATACCTGGTTCTGGTAAGAATGTAAGAGCAACTTATTTAGCAAAGAAGCATTTTAGAAAACAAAATAATATTGTTAGAAAAATAATAAGAAAGGTTAAGCATGAATCTATACTTGTAAATAATGTATATACAACATATCCTATACTTTTGAAGAAGTATTCAAAGAAGTCAGGTAAAAAGAATATTTATAGTAATAAAGTGACTATATATGATTTAGTTCCAGATAATAGATTTCTAAAGCATGCATGTATAATTATCGACGAAGCGCAAGCTTTTTATGATTCTGAAGAACATAAGATATTTCCTAAAGAAATAGCTACATTTAATCAGTTTCATAGACATTTTGATGTAGATAATATATATTATATCAGTCAACATCCTAGTCGTATACTGAAAAAATTATGTGTACTTGCTAGTGAATTTGACAAAGTAAAGATATTTATAAATATACCATTTATCAATGTAGGTTTTATGTATATAGTTGTTTATTATGAAAGGGATGATTATGGAAAGTATAACCATCCTAAGAAAGAAGCTAAAACTTATGATGTTAAAAATAGATTTTGTATATTTAGGACTAAACCAGTATTTAAATCTTATGATTCTAAGTATTTGCGTGTGTTAAATGCAGACAAACCTTTATATGATAAAGGTGAATTTGAATCTTTAACATTATCTGAAGAAGATATAAGACTAATTTATCGAGGTAAGCTTTAATTAATTTATAGCGTCAGTGGTAGCGTAGCGGACGAGAGCGATAGCGTCTTACTTACTATTTACTCTATATGTTTAAAATATTTAATTTAATTATTAATTGCTATTTTGTTTTGTAAGGGGGATTATAAGGGAACTCCCTTATAGTGAAACGGGTGTAATGGGGACCAAGGGGGTTCCCCATTAGGGCAGAGCCCTGGCAAAGAAAGGAGATTATTATGTTTAAGTATACTTTGTATTATGAGACAGATCAATGTCTGACTTGTAAACGCTTTTATGACTTAAGAAGCTGTATTCTTTGGATTTTGCTTGAATTTTCTGAAGAAGAAGATAAACTTCAAAAGATTAAAATTTTAGTTAGTGAAGATTAGTGGGACATAGTTCCCATAGGATGACTACGACACATCCTATGGAGTGCATTGTGCATTAAAGAGAGAGGGAGAGTTTTGATTTAGATGGATGGAGGTAAAATATGATAAGAAGTGATATAAAAAAAAGAAATTGGACCTTTGTTTTGTACGATGATAGTTGTGCTAAAGATTGGGAAGAATATTTAATTAGTACTGGTGTACCATTTGCTTATGCTTATCATGATAAAGATAAGACAGAAGTAGGGGAGAAAAAGAAAGAACACTATCATGTATTAATTTGTTTTGATGGTCCTATAACTTATACTAATGCTTTATCTTATGCAGAGAGAGCGGGAGCAGCAAATGGAGTTATACAACCTGCTGGAAGTGTAAGAGGAATAGTAAGATATTTTTGCCATAAAGACAATCCTGATAAATATCAATATGATGAAGATATAATTCAGTGTAGAAATGGATTTGATCCATCTGATTATTTTGCTTTGACTGTAACACAGACTAAAGCATTGAAAAGAAAGGTAACTATGTTTATAAGAGATAATGACATAGAAGAATATGCTGATTTAGTTGATTTGCTTATGGATTCTGATTTAGGTGATATGTATGATATAGCAACACAAAACACATTTTATTTTACGCAGTATATAAAATCAAGAAGAAATATTAAGAAGAAAGAGAGAGATTAATTATGTTTCAATATGTAATTTTAGGAGTTTGTATTGGTTATTTTTCCAGATTTTTATTAGTGGTTATAAAAGATAAAATAGAAGAAAGGAGAGGAGAAGTATTTTATGAGTGATTTTTTAATAGGTTATATTATTGGTTTTTCAGTTGATACTATTTTTCAGTTAATTCTTATTCCAGTTAAGAAAAAGTGGAGAAGAGAGTGTAATTATGATTGCTCTAAATGTAGAGTATGGGATTGTGGAAGATTTGATTGTATAAGACAAATGGAAAAAGATAAAAAAAATACCTAGTTATTTAACTAGGAAAGAGGCTATTAAAGGTAAGAGTAATATTATTACTAATGCGATTATTAATATTATTATTTTACCGGCTACTTTACCAAAATATAAGTTTATACCATCTTTTACAGTAAAAGAAGAGTTATTATTTTGGTTAGTGTTATTATTTGGTTTGTCTATAGCTTTAATTATTTTAATTATTAAAGATGCTAAAGCACAACCTATAATTATATATATTACTGTCATTTTGTTGCTCCTTTAGATTATTATATTTAATATTCTAATATTAAACAAGTATTTATTAATTATTTTACATTAAAAGAAATATTTTATGTAAAATTAATTAATTGTATGATATACTAGATTTAAGAGGTGATTTGACAAAATATAAGCAAATATGTATAATATCTCACCGAGGTGAGAAAAATGGGCTTTGAAGAAGCTTATGAAGAATTTAAAATCTATGCTTCAAAACGGCATAAAAAAGAAAGTTTTGGAAGTCTTACCAGAGATTTCAACTGTAAAATATTACCTTATTTCAAGGATAAGAATATTTATGATTTATCCGAAAAGGATATTTTGAGATGGAAAGATGAGTTATTATCTTTTGATTATAGTAAAAAATATTTATCTAAAATATATTATGTTTTTTCTATATTTTTTGATTTTTGTTGTTTATATTATGATATAGAAAAAAATATAGTTAGAAATGTTGGTAATTTTAAAGTTCAACCTAAAAAGAAAAAAAGTGATTTTTACACTTTAAAAGAGTTTGAAATATTTATAAGTGGATTTGATAATATTGTTTATAAGTCATTTTTTACTTTAATGTTTTTTACTGGAACTAGGCCAAGTGAGGCTATGGCTTTAAAGTTTTCTGATATTAAAAATGGTTATTTATCTATTAATAAATCAATTGAAAGAAGAGGTAATAGAGATTTGTGCACTACTAAAAATATTTATTCTGTTCGGGATGTTGTTTTATGTAAAAGAGTTTTAAAATGTGTTTTAGAATTAAAGAAATATTATACAGTTAAATACGGTGAGTTTTCAGAAGATTATTTTATATTTGGTGGTGTTAAACCATTGAGTGGTACATCTATAGATAGGTATAAATTAAAGGCTTGCGAGATTACTAATATTAGACCAATTACACAACATCAATTTAGACATAGTTATGCTACACATTTGATTAGTAATGGTATTCCTATAAATACAGTATCTAAATTGTTAGGACATAGTAATGTTGATACTACCGCTAGAGTTTATGTACATCAAGATTTAACGCAAGAAAAAAGAGTATTATCAACTCTTAATTCCTATACATTTTCTTTTACAAGTCTTACCAGAGATTTCAAAAGAAAACTATCTATTATAAAACATTTTACAATGTTTTAATCAAAAATGGTGACCAGTATGGAATTCGAATCCATGAATGCTGCCGTGAAAGGGCAGTGTGTTAAGCCACTTCACCAACTGGCCAAAAAATGGTGGGCCTGAATGGACTTGAACCATCGACCTCACGCTTATCAGGCGTGCGCTCTAACCACCTGAGCTACAAGCCCATTTTTTGTTTGCTCATTCATTATATCATATATATAATGAATTGACAAGCCTTTTTTTCTAAAAAATATAAAATGGTGTCCCCTTAGGGATTCGAACCCTAGACCCACTGATTAAGAGTCTGTTTATAGGGTTATCACTAATTCTTTTTTAGTATCATAAAGTCTTATTAAATAATAGTAATTATATCAATTAATATCATAGAATAATATACAATACTTCTAAAAGACCCCAATTTTTGCATATTTTTTGCATACAAGGTATATAATTTCCTTGCTGACATATATAAGTATAAACTATTTTTAAAAAATTGTAAATATATTTTGTTAATTTTCTGTTAAAAAAGTACTTAAAAACGCCACAATTACAACAAAAAAGTAATATGGGGGTAATTTTACAACTGATTAAGAACTATTTTTTTTAATGTATATATAGCAATTCAAAACTTAAAGCCGTCTTAATTATATTGATTTATATTCTTTTATTTAAAAGTGCAATAGTAGATGTATTTTATATAGTAAAATTTTTAAGTAATATAAATAGTCTATTTTTATTCTAATACTATCAAAATATACATTGTAGATGTATTTTTAAGGCATTAAATAGGTTGTTATTGTATTGGCTGTTATAAAATATATAGATAAAATTACCAATAATAAAATGTAGCAAAATATTAATTATTTAGTAACAAATGGTGGGGTAATTAGTTAAAAGAAAAAGTACTTAATTAAAAGCACTTAAATTTTTTAGTATCTAGTCCCACTTATAGTTGTATTTTGTGGTGTAATAATTGCAATAATTATAAATGCTATAATGATTATTATTACTGCTGTAATCATACCTCTAATAGCCCATTTTGAACTTTCTTTGGCTAAATATTGATTTTTTCCAACATTTACTGCATATACTATTAAGCCTATAATAGGAAATATAAATGATATAACTCTTAATAGTGTGTAGTCATCATTCGAACTTATCTTATTATTATCTTTCATTATACCTTACTTTTTTCCTTTCCAAATTTTAAATCTAATATCGTGTAATATTTGTATTATCTCTGCTAGAGCAAATATTCCTAGTGAAACACCACCATAAGTTAGCCATATAGTCATCAAAGAACTAAACTCTATTTCGTCATATTCATTTTGTCCTAGTATAAAGCCTAATATAAAACCTAACACAATTATTATCCAAGCAATTACCTTTAATATACTAGAGATAGTGTTTTTTTCTTGCATTATTTTTTCTAATCTCATATTAAGATTTTCTGTATTATATTCTTTTAAATTATTACAATAAGGACAACCTTTTTCTAAGTCTTTAACCTCTCTACCACAGTTAACACATTTTATTTTTTTGTTTTCCTTGTAATCTTCCAAATTATCAAAAAAATTATCTTTCATTCTTTACCTCCAATTTCTTTAGTTTGTTAAGACCATATAACCTAAAATATAATATTACTGGTATATAATATATTGTTTCTACAATATATTTAATTACTACATCTAATTTAGTTATTCCATAAGTTGACGTATTAATAATAGAACCAACTAAACATATAACGTATACTAGTATGCTTACTATACACATTATATTAGGCTTAATAATACTTTTATTTTTAGAATAGAATGTAATTCCTAAACTAATAATCAATGTAACAAATAAAGGTATATAGTTAGATAATATTAATATTGGAATAATCCCATTAATACTAGCAAATAATTTTGCAACATATACACATCTTATTAATAATACAACTACAAAGTTTATAAATACTATTGTATTCATTGTAGTTAAATTTATATGCCTTTTCGAAACAATCAAAATATAATATAAAAGTAATATTAAACAACCACTGGTGGTAAAATCAAGCAAACTTCCAACTATAATATAAGCATTAAAAGTACTAATAAAAGATACAACAAGTAGTATTATGGAGATTATAACCAATAACTTTGGGTTATTAAGCAATTTTTTCATTGTTGACGCACTCCTTTCTAATTTATATTATAACATAAATTCTAACTACTGGTGCATATAATTCTAACTGATAGTTGTATAAAATAGTATTAGGTGGTGTAAATGGAAAATAAATGCCACTTCCACGACGACTACTATTATTATGATATTGTTAGGAAAAATATTAAAAAGTATAGAAAAACGGCTAATCTTACACAACAAGAGTTAGCCGATAAAATAGAAGTATCTATGCATTATATTTCACAAATTGAAAGCGCAAATCCTAATAAATACTTTACTTTAGTAGTTATTGGAAGAATTGCCGACGCATTAAATATTGATATTAGACAATTATTTGATGATGTCGACACTACAAAATAGTATAATTGCCATTATGCTATTTTTTTTGATACTTCATCATAAATATACCATAATAATGACAAATAAAGAATACCACAACTAACAATTAGTGCAAACCATAATGGCTTATCAAAAGACATTGGTGTTATTGCTGGAATTATCTCGTATGGATTTTGTGGTATAGTAAATGATAGTATAGAAATAATAATTACTCCAACTATTGCTATTATTTGAAATTTAGTTTTTAACATAATCCACCTCCTAATACAATTATTTTATCACGTTTTACAATTTTTGTCTTTAACTCAAAGACATATATTTTTCTATATTTCTGCCAAAATATATGTAGGTGGTAATATGGAGATAAATAAAAACGATAATGATTATTACTATTATCTTGCACGTGTTAATATTAAAAAGTATAGAAATAAAGCAAATATGACAGCACAGCAATTGGCTGATGAAAGTGGATTCACTCATCAATTTATTAGAGATTTAGAGTCATTGAAGTTAACTAAAAGACCTAGACTCGACTCTCTAGTTAGAATAGCAAATGCACTTAAAATTGATTTAAGACAATTATTTGATGAAATAGACGAAAATAAATAAAAAAAGTGCTGTTATTAATGCACTTCTAATTATAAATTTTTTACTAGGTAATACTTTAAGACATAAATTGATAATATATAATATCAATCTTATATGTCTTTTTTTCTTGGTATATAATTTGTCATTTTAAAGGCATTTCTTGTTTTTTTTCTATCTTTAAAATAATCAAAAGTCCAAGACGCACCACTTATATAATTTTCTTTTTTAGTGGTAACAGGTGGAAACACTTCTGTTGGCTCTCCTAAGTCTTTCAATAAGTTTTTAAATACTACATAATCGTGTGTAGTTATTGTTATTGTGTTATCTCCTTTATATACATTTATAAATGACTCCTTTTCTTCCATTGGTGTTTTTTCTATTTTTAAATCTAACATAATTATTTCCTTTCTATTTTTTTGGCTATTCAACTTTTAAATAGTCAGTAATTTAATTTTTAAATAGTGTATACCTTTATATATTTTAAAATTTCCTTATTATAAAAGGCTTTGACTCACTTTTTATATAATTTTTCTTTTCACGTTCCATTGTTTAAAATTTTAATAGTATCTTTTAAGTGCTAAGACTAGGTATTATAAGGCATAAAAGCATTAATCTATTATTTTTTTAGTGTCTATTTCAAGACTTCAAATCTTTAACACCTTTTATAACTATTACCATACATATAGCATAAATAGTATGTATCGACCGACTCACACTTTATAACTATTTTTCTTAGTGTCCCGTTTATTATTAGGGTGTATGAAAAAGTCTTCACTATTGTACTTCTTCCATTCAGCACTAAAGCCGTAGATATTAGGTAATCTGGCTAATTTCCCGTGCTGTACGACTTTAATAAATCCATTTTCTATTAATTCGTCTAAATATTTCATAATAGTATTATTACTTTTATTCAGTATTCTTAAATCCTTTTTAGTAAGGTGAATATCATTTGCATTATCTTTGCCATTATTTTTAGTATATTTCCTTTTTAGAAATAAATATAATCCTTGGGCTGCCAAATCTAAATCGTGCCAAGCCATAGAGTCAAGCATATCATCACATATTTTAGTAAATGATTGTTTTGTTTGCTTGTTGCTTTCCCAAGGCTCATTATATACTGCTTTAATTTTAGACCTAGCCATAATAATCCTCCTTATCATCAATATAAGTAGCCATATCTTTTATTAAATGGCTGTTAATATAGTTTTCAATATCAATTCTTCTAAATCTTTTATTTTTCTTCTTGCTGTTATCTTCTCCAATTTCAAAATAAGTTATTTGCCTTAATGTCATTAATTTTCTGAGTTCTGATATGCTAATTCTTAATATATTAGCCGTTTCTTCTACCGTCAAAATTTCATCTAATATCATTTTATATATTCCTTTCTTTAGGGTGTTTTTAAATGTGGTCGTTTTAAAATTTAGACCACTACCTTGCAATTGCATTATCAATTTAACATATTAAAAATTTGAAGTAAATGCTTTTTCCTTAAAAGACCATTAGGTATATTCTAGGATTTTAAACCATAAAAAAAAGACCACATTTTTTAGTATGTTCTTTTTCGAAAAAAGACCACGTTTTGTTGACTTTCGGTTTATACTTTGATATACTATTATTAGTAGGAGGTGGAAGATGAAAGACGAAAAAGCGAAAAAAGTTGACCCATTAACGAAAGATATTATTGATAAATTTTCTAGTAGATTAAATCAACTAATTGAAGATAAAAAGAAAGAAGTTGATAAAAAAGGCTATTCTATTTTTGAAAATGAAATGTATAAAAAAATGGGTATCGGTAAAACCACATTACAAAATTACAAGAAAAAATGTGATGAGGGTGGAAAAATGCCTAAAAACGCTGAATTAGTAAAAATACACGATTATTTTAGTGTTTCTTATTCTTATTTATTAGGAGAAAGCAACCTAAAACTTAATAATAATGATAAACTAATTGAATTAGGTGTTAAATTAGGATTAGATGATAATTCAATAAATACTTTAACTGATTTAAAGAAAAAGGCTGACGCAGAAACAATAGAGGACAATTTTGAGTCATATATTAAGTTATTTTTAATTAATTCACTTATACAAGATAAGAAACTTCTTGACTCTTTAGTAACTTATTTTTCAATTACTTTAGGAAGAAATATCGTTGATGAAAAATGCAATGGAAATAAACAATATAGCAATTTTTCTACTAGTGATAGCATATATGATATGACTAAATATGCAATAATGACTAATTGGATTAAAACTATTGAGAAATTAGTCCAAGCAAAAAATGTTCCAATTAAAATAAGAGAAAATACGGAACAGTATGCAATTAAATACGCTGGAGAAATGCAAACAATAATAAAAGATATTTTAAATGATAAAAAGAAATAAAAAAGATTGGAAACTACGGCAATAGTCCCAATCAATAAATACACAAAATTAGACCGATTTAAATAGTTGAAATTTTGAAAATCCAATCTCGTGTATCTCCATTATACATTAGATTGGCAAAAAATACAAATGTAAAAAAGGAGATTAAAAAATGGCAATATCAAGTAGAAAGAAAAAAGACGTATTCCAAATACAAGTTATTATGGGGTATAAATATATAAATGGTGTTAAAAAGCCAATTAAACATAGTGAAATGTTTTACGGAAAAATTAAGGACGCAAGGCTTAGAGAAAGTGAAATAAAATCACAAATTAAAAAAGGTATTTTTATAAATAATGATAATTTAACTTATAATGATTTAATAGATAAGTGGTATCAAGAAATAGCAAAACCTAGATTAGAGATAAAAACTATTGAAGAATACGAAAGACTATTAAAAGAAATAAAAGAAAATTTGGGACATTATAAATTAACTGAATTAAGGGCTATTAATTTCCTTAGTTTTTACAATAAATTACGTATAGCAGAAAGAAATTTAAGTGAAAATACCATATTACATTATTATGCCTTAAATAATTCTATACTTAATTATGGTGTTAAATGGGAATTAATAGAAAAGAACGTAAATAAATTAGTTGATAGACCTAAACCAATAAAAAAAGAAGTTAGTTATTATGACAATGAAGATATAATCAAACTATTAACTTGTATAAAAAATGAACCTTTAAAATATCAAGTTATAATACAACTTGCTATTGATAGTGGGTGTCGTCGTGGAGAGTTGACGGGATTAAGTTGGGACGATATAGATTTTAATAATTCTAAAATAACAATAAATAAGACTACTCAATGTACTAAAAATGGAGTTATAGAAAAAGACCACCCTAAAAATAGTAGTTCTATAAGGACAATATCAATAACTAGTCAAACATTATCATTGTTAGAAGAATTTAAAAAACAACAAGACCAACAAAAATTATTGTTGGGAACTGAATGGAAAAATAGCAATAAAATATTAACTGATAAATTTGGCAATAATATGCACCCCGATACACCTAGTAAAATATTTAAAAAGATACAAAAAAAATATGACCTAAAACCTTTAAGTTTTCACGGATTAAGGCATACAAGTGCGTCAATGCTTATAGCGTCTGATATACATACTAAAGTTATTAGTAAAAGACTAGGACATTCATCATCAAATATAACTGATATGATTTATTCACATATATTTGTTAGTGCTGAGCGTGAGGCATCTAAGAAAATGGCTGATAATTATTTTAATGTCTAAAAGTACAATTATAATGTACTTTTTTTATGTGTTCTTATTTTTAGTGGCTGTTATCTATATTTATTATGGGTTATATATTAATACACTTATATAAAAGAAAAAAGACTATAACAAGTATAATCTTTTAATATTCACAATGGTGGGCTGTTAGGGATTCGAACCCTAGACCCATTGATTAAGAGTCAATTGCTCTACCAACTGAGCTAACAGCCCATATATAAAATATAGAGTAATTATATCACTTTTTTTCATTTTTGCATACATTTTGCATACATAAACGCTATATTTAATATCTTAATTCTTTTAAACCTTTATAAATAAAGGCTTTGGAACTCATTAACTCAAGTAGACCCACTGATTAAGAGTCAGTTGCTCTACCAACTGAGCTAAGGAGACATCTGTTAAATACATTTAATATTATATTATATTTTTTTTTATTTGTAAACCTCTAAATTAAAAAAAGTTTATTTTTTTCTATTTTGTACTAATTGACTTTTATAGTGTATTTTGTTATAATTTAATAAGAATAGGTATCGGTGATAGAAATGAAAAAAATTGGTGGAAAAAGTTTTTGGATTATTTTAGTTATTAGTATTGTTGCTTTAATTATTTTGACGATTGGAGTTATATTCCTTACTAGAAAATCTAGTAAAGAGTTTTATAGTGCTGGATATATTATTAATAGTACTGCTACTAAGAGTGACAAACTTTATTTTAAAGACAATACTGTATATAAAGAAAATGTTTTTGAAGAATATGTTTTTAAGAATGTAGATAATAAAGAAGTTAATGTTGATAAGAATAATTTTATTCATTATTTAGACAATTCTTTATCTTTTATGAAAAATGGTGTTATATTAGATTTAGATAATATTAGTACTTCTTTAGTACCATATTATAATATTACTGATGCTTCTATTATTAAGTATAATAATGGTGGTTATTATATTGAAACTGCTGATAAAACTTTAGTGTTTGGTAATTTTCTTGGTAAAATTACTGACAATAAATATATTGTTGTTGGAAAAGATATTAAAATTAAACTTGCTGGTAGTAATGAAACAGTAAGTGGTGATTATTTTGAAATATTATTTGTAGAAGATGGAGTTGTTAAAATAGAAAATCAAGAGGGTAGTTATCAGACTGTTAGTGATGGTACTACTATTTATGTGGGAAATAATATTAAGATTGATCTTGGGGATAAAAATGTTTATCTAGATGATAATAGTAAATTATCACTTAATGAGATGACAATTGATGGTAATGAAAATATTAATATTACTCCTAGTGATGGTAAAGTTAAAGATGACAAAAAAGATAATAGAGGAGATACTGAAGGTAAAGATAATACTGGTAATAATCCAAATGGTAATGGTACTGAAGGTAATGAAAATATAACTCCTGGTAATAATGGTGATAACGAAGCAGATGGTAATGAAAATCCAGATGATAATAAAACGGTTATTAAGAAAGAGGTTTCTGTTGATTTAGTTAGTGCAAAAGCAGGTATTAATTCCTTTGAAGCTAATTTTCAAGTAATTGATACAGGAGATTTTATTAAAGGTAATTTAATATTTAATGTTGTTAATACTACTACTGGTAAAACTGTTTATACTAAGATACTTGCTAATAGTAGTGATATTCAAAATGTTGTTATTAGTTCTTTGAGTCCTGATACTAATTATGTTATGACTGTCAGTGAAGAAAATAATAGCACTGGTATTCAATATTTTCAAAAGATATTTAGAACTGATACATTAGACTTAAGTTTAGTTAGAGAGTATGTTACTACTGATACATTATCTTATTCAATTGATTTTGGTAGTAGTAATGTTAAGTCTACTAATGTAAGGATTTGTGGTAGTGATGGTAAATCTTGTAGTGAACCTGTCACAGTATATAATTCAGATGATAATACTGTTACTTTTGATGATTTGAAAAAAAATACTACATATAATATTAAAGTTGATTCTGTAGTATTTAATAATTTGAATTATTCTGATGTTTATACTATTAATACTAGTGATACTACTTTAAAAGAAAAACCTGTACTTGGTGATATTTCTGTAAAGGTTAGTAATGATGGTAAAGAGTTTACTCTTTTGATGGATAAACCTACTGATGAAGATAAGAGTATTACTAAGTATACTTATGAAATATATAATGCTAAAGATATAAATGAAGAGAGTATTTCTACTGCTGAACCTGTTTATAGTTTTAGTAGTAATGAATTAAAAGAACAAAAATTAAAACTTGGTGAAAATGGGCTTGCTAGTAATGTTGATTATCGTTTCAAAGTAGTAGTGGACTACTATGATAATTATAAGAATAATCAAATTGAGACAGGATATAGTAATTATTTTCAAATTGTTGGTAAACCTACATTAGAGTTTACTCCAGATGATGAACTTATTTCATTTAATCAAATTGGTGGTGTTGTTACTATAAAAGATGAGGGATGTACAATACCTAATAATGAGAGAAAATGTGCTAATAAAGAAAATGACTTTATTATTAAGTATTATGGGCCTGATAATGTTAAGAAGACTATTAATGGTGTATCATTTACTAATCATGATGATAATACATTAACTTATGATTTATTACTTAAAGGTCTTACTGAGAATACTTTATATACTTTTGAAGTTTATGCTGATGTTGATATGCAAAATGGTGAAGGACTTAGAAGTAGTGAATATATTGGTAGTTTTACTGCTAAAACTGATGGTACTAAGGCTTTAATAATGCAAAATTGGAAAGATAATAGTTATAGTTTTGATACGCCAATTTCTGTTAATACTGAAATGGTAAGTACTGAGCCTAGTGATAATTCTATTGATAAAGTATCTTCTATTACATTTAATTTATATGCGGGTAATGTTAAAAATGTTTCTTTACCAGATCCTATAGGTACTTTTACTACTACGGAAAATATTAGAGATTTATATTATAATAAGGAATTTACTTTAACTTCTAATATGTTTGGTATTGAAAACTTAGATGCTTTAAGAGAAATATCTGGTGGTAAATTATATAAGAATTATACTATAGAGGTTACTGATGCTTTTGATGAAACTAAGACTAATGAGTTTACAATATTAAATAATATGTATGTATTTAATACACCTTCTATTCTTTTACTTGAAGATGAGGTTAGTAATCCGGAAATTATTGTTAAAGAAATTACTAATAATATGACTAATTCTGGTGAATATGCTGGTATTTCGTATGATAGTAAACTTGATAAAGATACTATAAGAGGATATAAGGTAACTGCTAATTTTGATAGTGACAAGATTAGTAGTGTACTTAAACTAGTTGATAATCCTATTAAGAATGTTAAATTCTATGTTTATAATAAAGATGGTAATGTTATTACTACTAAAGATGTTGCTTTTAATAATGATAATACTGTTGATGCTTATTTCTTCTTGGATTATGGTACTGATTCTTTAGTAGAAGATACTGATCTTAGAAGAGGTAATACTTATAAGTTTGCTTTTATTATTAATCTTGATACTGATAATGATGGTAAAGTAGATAGTACTTTTCCTTCTAGTATGCCTACTAGTGGACTATTTAATGCAATAAAGAAGGATCCGGTATTTAAGTTATATATTGATAATAGTACTAGTAATTCTATTACTTATAAATATTTAATTACTGATATTGATAATGCTTTAGAAAAAGATGAGGAATCTGGTAAATACTTATTATATTATGATATTGATGATAATAGTTATTCTAGTGTAATAGAAGTAGCAGATACTTTTAAAGATGTTACTCTATCTAATTTAAATTCTTCTGATATATATTCTATTAGTTATAGTAGGAAAAATTTAAAGGGTAGTGATGCTAGTAAGGTTGTTTTAGATAAATATTATTTTGATGGATATCATGATGGAAAGACTGCTAATTTAAGTTATAGTTTAGAATATGGTAATTTTGATAATAGATTAAAGATTGTTTTTGAGGATAATGATTTCTTAGATAGGGTATCAGCTTATTTACTTACTTTGAGTTCTGGTAAAGATAAATATGAAAAAGTTATTTCTGATTTTAAAGCTAGTGATATTAAAGATTGTGGTGATAAGAAATGCTTTATTATTGATTATGCTGAACTTACTAAGAGTGATAAAAATAAGACTGGTATTGATTTAAAAGGTAAGGATGTTAAGGTTAGTTTAAAGGCTTTTTATGATACTGGTTATGTTGGTTTTAGTCAAAAATCTTTAGTAGGTGATTACTTTAAAAACTTAGGCTTGGTATCTGATAAAGATGCTAATAAGGTTGGTTATTTATATCAAAATAATGGTACTGATAGTAATGGTAAATATATCTATGTTCAAAGTAATGGTAGTAATGTTGTATTTAATACTTCTATTAAGCCAATGGGAATATTAGGAAGTGAATTAATTAAAGGTGATGTTGGTACTGCTACTTGGAAATTTAATGTAAATAATATGATTGATATTGATAATAATAAGTTTGTTTCTTTTGGAGATATTAATACTTTAGAAACAGGATTTGCATTTATTAGAAATGGTATATTTAGAACAGATGTAGGTAGTATTAATCTTAAGGTTGTTGATATGGTTGATATTAATACTGATAATAATAATTTTAAATTTACTAGTTTTACTCCTAAAGTTAGTGCTAGTGTTAGTTCATTAATTAATGGTGGTATATTTAATATTGATTTATCAGTTGATGAGGAAACTTTAAAGAGTGATTTTGTTAAGACTGATGGTAAGTATAAATTTTATATTGATATTTATAAGAAAAATGCTTGTGAAGAGGGAACTGAATGTGAAGATGAAACTTTTGTTAAAACAGAAGAGACTTATTATGATGATTTAGGTAAGGTTGTTGTTACTGGACTTGATCCTGATACTAGTTATGTTTATAAAATATCTGCTGATATGAATAAAAATGGTACTAAAGTTAAAACACCTTTATTTGATAATGGTAGAAGTGGATATGTTGAATTTAAGAGTAGCTTTAGTACTTTAAATAAGGATAAGATTCTTAAAGGCTTAAATCTTAAATATACTTCTAGTATTGGGGATGATACTTATAGTAAGAGAGTATTAAATATGAAATATAATCTTTATACTGATGTTAATTTTGATATTTTATATGAAATATATGATATAGATGGTAATAAAAAGTATGATGGTACTATTGTTAATGGTGATTTCTCTGTATCTAAAAGTGGAGCTATATCTGCTTCTTATGATAAAGATATTTCTGGTAATGATTTTGTATTTGGTTCTAATTATTATACTTTAAAAGTATATGCTGTTACTACTGATTTACATAGAAAATTAGAATTATATAATGATGTTATTAAACAGGTTTCTACTGATAAAATATATATGGATGTTGCTGAACTTAGAAATCCATCTATTACTGTTAATAAACAAGAGGCTATTATTTCTGAAGATTATAAGCACAGTATTAAGTATAAGATTACTGTTATTGATACCAATAGAGTTATTACTGATGGTAAATATTATATTGAACTTCAAGATACTTCTTATAAAAATGTTTGTGCTAATCCAAAAGATTGTCAAGTTACTGTTGATATGAAAAATAATACTTGTACTTTTGGTAATGGTAAATCATGTACTGTTAATCCTGTTAATGATGGTTTAGTGGTAGAAGTTACTTTTGATAATTTGAAGGCTGATACTAATTATGTTATTTATGCTTATGCTGATGTTTATCGTAATAATGTATCTCTTATTGATGATGATAAGACTTCAAGGGTTTATGTTAGAAAGAGTCAGTATACTAAGAGTGCTTTGGGATTCTCACTTGGTGCAGTTACTCCAACAGCAGTTTCTAAAAAACAAGTACATCTTACATTTGTAGGAGCTGCTAACTTAAATGAAAAGTTAAAGGGTATTGAATATAGTATTACTGTTCAGGGTGGTGAAAGAATTGCTTCTGGTGTTATTGGTAGGACTACTAATACTGGTAGTGATGATATTACTTTTAAATTAGATAGTGATAGATATCCTTATCTTGATATTGCTATTCTTGATGGTAAGGAACTTGGTGTTAATAATACTATTAATATTACTTATTATTATTTGGATGATGATGGTAATATTAGTGTTCTTAAACTAGGAGATAAGACTACATTTGATTATTCGTTTAAAAATGAAAATAAATAGGAAAGGTCGTAAAATAATATGAGAAAATATGATATTAAGAATAAGAGAAACATTGGAATAATTATAGGAATTTCGATTATAATTATAATCATGTTTTCTCTAGTTATTAAATTGTTTTTATCAAGTGATAAAAAGGAATATACTGTTCATGATGGGGCTTTAGTCTTTGATAAGGATAAGTCTATTATTAAAGTTACTGAAGATAGTACTATTAAGAAAAAATGGAATAATGAGTATTATCTTAAGTTTAAAGATAATAATTATGAACTTGGTAATACTGCTATTAGTTATAATGAAAAGACTGGAGAAATTATTTTATATGGAAAATATTATGAAATTGGTTCTGGTGATTTGATTGATGTTACAGATGGTGAAACTGTTATTAAGAGTTCGGTTATTACGAAGTTTTATAAGTTAGCAGATAGAAAGTATTTGGTTGTTGATAAGGATATTAAAACTTCTGATGGTCTTTTATCTACTAATGAGTTTTTAATGATTGACTTGGATAAAGTTGGTAATGCTACTTTAGTTAATCATAAGGTTAATTTAAAGGCATTTGCTGCTACTTCTATTGTTACTTCTAATTATACTTTTGATATTGCTAATGAGATTCTTACTTATGGTAGTAATAAGATTGATTTAAAGAAAATTATTGGTTCTTCTAATACTTATACTAAAGAAGATTTGATTCCTGAAGAAAATGATAATAGTTCTTCTAATGATGGTGTTACTAATATTACTGATAATACTAATGGTGGTAATGGTACTACTAGTGGTAATGGTACTACAGGAGATAATAAGGGTACTGATGATGGTAAGAATAATAATTCTGGTAATGTTATTGAAGAAATTAAGAAGGCTACTAAGAGAACTTCAGTTATTTCTGTTACTAGTAGTGTTAGTAAGATTGTAGTTGATTATGTTGTATATGATCCTTATAATGAATATACTAATGTTTATATGGAAGTAGAGGAAGCTGGTAGTAATAAGATTAATACTATTTATTTAAATAAAAATGATACTAGGTATGAGTTTACTAACATTTTTCCTAATACTAATTATAGAATTAAGTTTAAATATTCTTATATTGAGGATGGTAATGAGGTTACAGATACTTTTGATGATATTACGATTGCTACTAAGAGACCTAAGGTTAATATTAAGGCTACTAATGTTAGTTTTGGTAAGATTAGTTATTTGATTACTACTGATAATAGTTATAATATTGAATCTGGCATACTTACTGTTAAGGTTAATAATGAGATTGTTAGTAGTAATAGTGTTAGTATTAATGGTAATACTACTGATAGTGTTTCTATTTCTGCTAGTAGTGGTGATATGGTTGAGCTTATTTTATCTGATATTAAAGCTGGTGGAAGAATTATTAGTGGTGTTAGATCTAGTGATAAATTTATATACTAGGAGGTATTGTTATGAAAGAATTTATTAAAAAATATTATAGTATTTTGATTCCAGCATTTTTAGTGATTGTTATTTTAATAGCGGTTATTCTTTATGCTATGGAATATAAAAATAATAGGTATGCTATTGTTACTGATACTAAGGTTTATCAATATTTTTCTGGTAATAAGATGGAATATACTGCCAAAGTTGGTAGGAATAGAAAGAAAGTTATTCTTAATTTTGAGGCTAAAGATTTTTCTGTTAATTTAGATAGTACTCCAGTATATGTTAAAATGAAAGAGGGAGCAGATGTTATATTTCCTAAGGAGATGATGGCTTTCTTTCCTTTAAATGATAAAGCATATGTTATTGATGCTTTGTCTGAAGTATATACTAATTATGATTTGAATTATTTGAGAATTAAAAGACTAGATAAGTCTTTTGACCATATGTTTTTATATGATGGTAAGGATTTATATTTCTTCCTTGATGAGGTTACTTTGATTGTTGGTGATAAAGAAATTATTCTTAGTCCTATGTCTTATGTTAGTTGTTCTTATCTTAATATGGTTGAATACTATGATTATAGTAATGATAAATATGAAACTATAGAACTTGGTAATGAAAATATTTATGTTAAGAATGATTATATGAATATTGATGTTTCATTAGATAAGGTTATTTATAAGGATAGTTTTAATTTAATAGGAGGAAAGTTAAGTAATTATAAAAAAATTACTGATATGGAAGAAAAATAATCATATACTTTGATAGGTGAGTATATGAAAAAAATTGATTTATTATATTTGATAGTAGTTATGTTTTATTTGATTAGTGGATTAATTAAGTGGAATATAACTACTATTTTTGCTTGTGTATTATCTTTGATATTTATGGTTATTACTAATGTTATTGGTAATAAGTTAGGGTTTGGTAATGGTATTAAGATACTTATATATGTTTTTATTCTTAGTACTGAGATATTGGGAGAAATATATCATTTTTATGTTGATGTATGGTGGTTTGATATTGTTATGCATACTTATTTTGCTTTTGTTATTTCTTATGTTGGATTATATTTGATAAGATATTTTAATATCAAGGAAAGTATTTATTTTGTGATATTATTTATTTTTTCTTTTGCTATGATGATTGAAAGTGTATGGGAAATATTTGAGTTTTCGATGGATAGGGTTATTGGTACAGATATGCAGAAGGATACTGTTATTAGGAATATTAATTCTACTTACTTGTCTGAGAACATATATGTTGATAAGGTTATGGTTAATGATATTGATTTTATGGATAGATATGGTGGATATTTGGATATTGGTTTATATGATACTATTGGTGATATGATATGTACAGTAGTGGGTAGTTTTATGTTTATTGTTATAATGAAAAAAAGACTAAATTGTTAGTCTTTTGCTTCGGTATAAATGCTTTTATCAAATTTATGAGTACCATCATTTATTTTTTCTAAGGTACTAGTGGTTATTAAGAAATAGGTATCTCTATTTACATTGATATCACTTATTGGGTCGTCCCAAGTTAAATCTAGGTGATACCATTTACCATCAAGGTATACTAAGTTCCAAATGTGTTCTTCATTACTTATTTTATAATTTATGACATTTAATTTATTTAAGAAGATAGCCATGGCATCGGCATAACCATTACATGTACCGTATCCTTCAATTAGTACTCCATATGCAGTGTTAGATTTGTAGGTGGTATCATTTTTGTTTTCATATTTTAATTTATCATATTCGGCGTTATCTATAATATAGTCATGAATTACTTTTATTTTTTCTTTAGTAGGCATATTATTGGTTATTTTTTCTTTTATTACTTTATCTACTACTTCGTTTATTTTTGTTATTTCTTCATTGCTATAGGCTTTGTTTATGGTTATTCCTATTTTATATTCACCACCATAATTTAATTTTATATTATTTGAACTGTTATATGGATGAACAAAATTATTTAGTAATGATATTGTTTCTTTAAAGCCTTCACCATTATTTATTGTTAACATATTGATATCATTTAAATAGTTTGTATAATCTTTAGTGATATATCTTTCGGTATGATGTATGCCGCTATTTAAGGTGTAGTATATAAAATTAATTAATTCTTTATGATTATTTATGCCCATACCGGTATAATTATCTACATAGTTAAAGTTATCATCGACATAATACTCGTTAGTAGTGGAAGAAGAGTATTTTTTTTCAATTGAATATTCATAATATTTATATCTAAGGGTATTTTTGTTAAAAGCACATACTGTTACTATGATAATAGCAAGAGCTCCCATAATTACAATTAATCTTCCGTTTTTATTCTTTTTATTCATATCTTCCACCTCTAATTAGATTATATCATTTTATAGGGAATTTTATCAAGAAAAATATTAAGTTTTTTTAATAAATTTACTAGATGTAAACTTTTAGTAAAATAATATGAAAAAAATAATTTACTTATACCTTATTATTTGGTATAATTAAAGGGAAATATCTTGAGGAGGAATAGTATGAATATTGAAAATAAAAAACCTAAAATTTATTTGATTTGTGGTAGGGCTAGACATGGTAAAGATACGATAGCGGGATTTCTTAAGAAGTTCTATGAAGAAGATGGTAAAAAGGTTATTTATTCACGAGCGGGTAAGTATATTAAATTTTATGCAATGGAGATGACTGACTGGGATGGTAGTGAGGAATCTAAACCTAGAAAGTTACTTCAAGAGCTTGGAACTGATGTTATTAGAAATAAACTTAATAAGGCTGAGATGTTTATTGAAAGACAACTTGATGATATTGAGATTTATTCTTATTTTTATGATGCTATTATTGTACCGGATATTAGACTTCCTAGAGAGATAGATAGTGTTAGAGAGAAGTTTGATAATGTGGTTGTTATTAAAGTAGAGAGAATTAATTTTGAAACTAGTTTAGATAGTAAAGAGCAGGCACATGTTACAGAGATAGCTATGGATAATTATAATGATGTTGATTACATTGTTACTAATGATACTTTAGATAAATTAGAAAAAGATATATACGATATATATAAGGAGACGAGATAATATGAAGAAGTTAACAGGAAGAGAAATTATTAGAATGTATTTGGATTTCTTTTGTGAGAGGGGACATACAGAAGTTGATTCTGCTCCTTTAATACCAATGAATGATCCAACAATACTTTGGATTAATGCTGGTGTTACGCCACTTAAGAAATATTTTGATGGAACTGTAGTACCTAGTAATAGGAGACTTACTAGTTGTCAGAAATGTATTAGAACTGGGGATATTGAAGAAGTAGGTAAGACTGCTAGACATCATACTTTTTTTCAGATGTTAGGTAATTTTAGTATTGGTGATTATTTTAGAGATGAGGCTCTTACTTGGGCGTGGGAATTACTTACTAGTCCTAAATATTTTGATATGGATAAAGATAAATTATATATTACGGTTTATACTGATGATGTTGATTCTTATAATAAGTGGATTAGTTTAGGTGTTAAACCTTCTCATTTAGTTAAATTAGATAGTAATTTTTGGGAGATAGGACCAGGGCCTTCGGGACCTGATACGGAGATTTTTTATGATCGTGGTGAAAAGTATGATAAAGAGGGCAAGGGTATTAAATTATTACAAGAAGAGATTGAGAATGACCGTTATATTGAGATATGGAATAATGTTCTTAGTCAGTTTAATGCTACTGAAGGTTTGAAGAGAGAAGAATATCCTGAACTTCCTAGTAAGAATATTGATACTGGTATGGGTGTTGAGAGAATGGCTTGTATTATGCAAGGTACTGAGACTAATTATGAGACTGATTTATTTATGCCTATTATGAAGAAAATAGAGGAAATTTGTTCTATTCCATATATGGGTCAAATGGAATTTAAGGTAATAGCAGATCATATTAGAACACTTACTTTTGCTTTATCTGATGGAGCTGTATTTGAAAATGTAGGTAGAGGATATGTTCTTAGAAGACTTCTTAGAAGGGCTTCTAGAATGGGAAAGAAACTTAATATTAATAGAGAGTTTTTAAGTGATATGGTTGATGTAGTAGTAGAAAATTATAAAGATACTTATCCTGATTTAGTTGGTACTAAGAGTAAAGTTAAAGAACTTATTGCTAAAGAAGAAAGATTATTTCAAAAGACTTTATTAGCTGGTGAAAAGAGATTAGAAGAATTATTTGATAGTGGTACTAAGGTTATTAGCGGAGAAGATGCTTTTAAATTATATGATACTTATGGTTATCCTATTGAACTTACTATTGAAGCTGCTGAGGAAAGAGGATTTAAGGTTGATACTGATAGTTTTAATGCTTATATGAATGCACAAAAAGAACTTGCTAGAAATAGTAGAAAAGTTGAAGCTAGTATGAATTTACAGAATGATTTACTTATTAATTATAAGAAAGAGAGTAAATTTGTTGGTTATGAAAAACTAGGATTAGAAACTGAAGTTATGGATATTATGAAAGATAATGTATTTGTGGATTCTTCTAGTGAGGACTGCTATATATTTCTTAAGGAAAATCCTTTCTATGCTGAGAGTGGTGGTCAGGTATCTGATTCGGGATATTTAAAAAATGATAATTGTAAGTTAGAGGTTATGGATGTTATTAAGGCTCCTAATGGACAACATTTATTATATGTTAAGGTACTTGATGGTACTGTAAATAAGGGAGATAAGATTCTTACTCATGTTCTTAAAGATAAGAGACTTGCTATTATGAAGAATCATTCTTCTGTACATTTGCTTCAAAGATCTTTACAAGAATTACTTGGTAATAGTGTTCATCAAGCTGGTAGTAAAGTTGATGAAAATATGCTTAGATTTGATTTTAATTATCAGGGTAAGTTATCTGATGAACTTATTGTTAAAGTAGAGGAACTTGTTAATAAGAGAATTAATGCTGGGTATGATGTTACTATTGAGTATTTACCTATTAAAGAGGCTATTAAGAAGGGGGCTATGGCTTTATTCTCTGATAAATATGGAGATATTGTTAGGGTAGTTACTATTGGTGATTCTATTGAGTTATGTGCTGGTACGCATATTGATAATACTAAGAATATTGGCAGGTTTGCTATTGCTTCAGTAGAGAATAAGGGTACTGATACTTATAGAGTAATAGCGGCTACTGATAATAATATTGTTCCTATTCTTAAGGAAGAGATATCTAAATATAATGAAGAGATGATTAGATTACTTGATAAGGCTAAGAGAATTATTAATGAGGCTAAGGAAAATGATATTGATCTTGAATTTAATTTTAATATTGATAATAGTGATCCTGAAAGTTATAAGGATATTGTTTATAATAAGAATGAACTTGCTATGTTAAGAGAAGAACTTAAAAAGTTAGAGAAAGACTTTAATACTAAAAAGAGTGAGAAGTCTGTTAGTGATTTATCTAGTTTCTTAGATATTAGAGAAGATATTAATGGTATTACTACTATTATTAGTATTACTAATGGTTATGATATTAATACTTTGAGACAGATTGTTAGTGCTCTTAGTAATCAGCTTGATAATAATTTTATATTACTTGCTAATATTAATGATGATAATTCGGTTAATTATATTGCTAAATCTAATTCTAATAGGGTTAGTTGTGGTGATATTGTTAAGGATTTGGCTGTTAGGTCTTCTGGTAATGGAGGAGGTAATAAGTCCTTTGCTCAAGGTGGAGGTACTGATGGTAGTATTACTTCTAAATTACTTGAGAATGTTAAAGAGACTATTAAGAATTTATAGAGACTTTGGTCTCTTTTTCTATGCCTTGTAAGTCTTGGCCTTACAAGGTAATTCAAAGCCTAACTTGGGTAGTCTTTGAATTAAATGGGGTTGGTTACTTTACAAAATGGTAATTTTCTGCTATAATTATTTAAGTCTTTTACTTTGAAGAAAGGAGAATTATTTTGAGTAAAATTAGAATGTTTTCACTAGGTGGACTAGATGAAAATGGTAAAAATATGTTTGTTATTGAAGTTGATAAGAATATATTTGTTTTTGAAGCAGGGCTTAAATATGCTGATGAATTAACACTTGGTATTGATTATATTATACCTAATGTTACTTATTTAAAAGAGAATAAAAAAAGAATTAAGGGAATATTTTTAACACATGGTCATGATGAAAATATAGGAGCTTTAACTGATATTGTTGATGATTTAGGTAAACCTTGTATATATGGTTCTAAATATACTTTAGAGATTGTTAAAGATGAATTTGAAAATTCTAATGTTAAATATAAGAATATGAAGGAGATAAAGGCTTATGTACCAATAGAGATTGGTAATGTTAAGATTTTTCCGGTAAATTTATCACATTCTACACCAGATAATTTTGGTTATGCTATATATACTAAAGATGGAGTTATTTTTTATGCTTCTGATTATGTTATTGATTCACTTATGAAAGGGGCTTATAAGACAGATATTGGTAAGTTAGCTTATATTGGTAAACAGAAGGTATTATGTCTTCTTACTGAATCTTTATATGCTGGAGTAGAGGGATTTACTTCTCCTAGACATAGAATGACACCTTTAATTAGAGAAACTTTAAATAATAGTGATGGTAGAATTATTTTTAATGTATTAGATTCACATTTATATCGTATTCAGGAATTATTTACTGAAGTAGAGAAAACTAATAGAAAGATTGTAATTATGGGTAAAAGACTTAAGAAGATAATTGATTTTGCTATTGAAAATCATTATCTATATATATCTAAAGATATTATTGGTGATTTATCTAATATAAATGATAAGAATGTTGTAATATTAAATGCTAATGAAAAGGATAAACCATACTACAATATCATGAGAATTGTTAATGGATATGATAAGTTTATTAAGTTAAATGAAGATGATACGGTATTTTTAGCGACTCCTATTTATGATAATAGGGAGAAAACTTTTTATAGTTTACTTGATGATATTGCTAAGACAGGAGCTAATGTTGTTAGTTTATCTTCTAAAAAATATTTATCACATCATGCTTCTAATGAAGACTTAATGACTATGATTAATTTGATGAATCCTAAATATTATTTTCCGATAAGAGGTGAATATAAAAATCAGGTTATGAATGCTGAATTAGCAGAAATGGTTGGTATACCTAAAAGTAATATTATTCTTAAAGAAAATGGTGATGTTGTTACTTTTAAAAATGGTGTAATGTTAGATACTTTTGAGAGTGTTCATAGTAGTTCTGTTTTAATAGATGGTACTGCTGGTGATGATATTGGGGAAGTTGTTTTAAAGGATCGTGAGATGCTTAGTGATAATGGTATTATGATTATTTCTGTTACTTTGAATAAACAAACTAAAGAAATTATGGCAGGACCTGAGATTTTAACAAGAGGATTTGTTTATGTTAAGGATTCTTATGAACTACTTAATGAAATTAAAAAGATTTCTGAAAAGATAGTAGTGGATAATACTAAGGGAATGAAGTATGTTGAATATAATAAAATTAAAAATACTATTAGGGATGAACTTAGTAAATATTTAATTAATCAGACTGGTAATAAGCCAATGATTATTACTGTAATTCAAGAAATATAAGCAAATTTTTACTAAATAATAAAAAAACTATTTCATTTTAGTTTTTTTTTTGTTATAATGTAGAAGAGGTATAATATGATATGAAGAAAAAGTTTTTACTATTAATGGTATTACTTTTATGTATTGGATGTACTAGGATAAATAATAATAATTATGATGTTATTGTAAATGATGTAATTAAAAATAGTAATAATATTTATAATACTAATTCTTTAGGATATAAATATTATTTACCATTTAGTATTAATAAAGTTTATGATAAAGATTATAATCAAATATTTAAAGTTAATGATACTTATATGTATTTATATGTTGATGTTATTAGTTATTATTATAAGAATAATTTAAATTTAGATGATAAAGATAGTAGTGATTGTTATTATTATTATAAAATTAATAATAATAATAAGAACGGATATGTTAAGATAACTAAAGATAAAGATAAGTATTTTATGAAAGTAGTTTATAATTATGCTAAAATAGAGACTTATGTAGAGGAGTATGAGTTAGCAGATATTTTATCTTATTCTATGATTATACTTAATAGTATTAATTATAATGATAATTTAATTGAAAAGATTATTCAAGATGATTATTATTCTAGTTCATTTAAAGAATATAAAATTAAAAAGCCAGAAGATGCTGAAAGTAAGTTTTCAGAATATTTAAGTGAGTATGTTGGTGAAGAGGATAGTATTATTCCGGATTTACCTGAATATTAGAAAAGGAGCGACTATATGGGATTTTTAGATAAGATAAAGGATTTATTTTCTGATGAAGAAGAGGTTGTTGAAACTAAAGAAATAGAAGTAGAAGAAAAAGAAGAACATAAACTTCCTACTTTTATGAGAAATAAAATAGAGGAAGAAGAGAAGAGAGAAGAAGTAAAAAAAACTAGAACTGGTGTTTCTGATGAAATAATTAGTGATAGAGAAATAGTAAAAACTAGAACTAATAATAATTTTGCATTTCCTATAGAAATGGATGAGCCTGATACTTTTGAGGTGTCTAAATATAGTAATCAAAATATTTTGGCAAAGAAGAAAGAGGAAGAAAAGAAAGTTTCTACTTTATATTCTAAAAAAGAAGAACCTAAGCCTAAAAGATTTAAGCCTACACCAGTGATATCACCAGTATATGGTGTACTTGATAAGAATTATACTAAAGATGAAGTTAAATTACAGGATGAAAGTTCTTATGAAATACCTAGAGCAAGTAAAAAAATAGATTTTGAAACAGTTAGAAATAAAGCTTATGGAAGTTTAACTGATGATATTAGAAATAATTTATGTGAGAATTGTGAATTATATCAAGAAGTTAAAATTACGAAGAATGCTGATAAAAAGAAGGTAATTGATGATAGTAATTTACTTGTTGATATGACTGAAGATACTCCTAGTGATAAAGATATTACTTTAGGTGATGCTGAAGATAATTATTTTGATTTTGGTGTTAGTTATGAACAACCTAGAAGAGAAAAAACTGAGGTTGTAATTAATACTAATAAAGTAGAATTAGATGCAGGAGATAGTGATATTAAGATAGTAAATCATAATATGGAAGAAGCTACTGCTGAAAAAATAGAAGTTAAGGAAGAAGTTCCCAAGAGAAAGGCTCCTAGTAAAAAATTAGAAGATACTATTGAATTTGAAAAGAAATTAGTACATGAAGAAGAAAGTGCTGATGATATTTTAAATAGTTATACTAGTGATAATAATGAAATAGATAGTGATAATGATATATTTAATTTAATTGATTCTATGTATGATGAGGAGGAAAAATAATGCCTGTTAATGAAGTTTTACCGATAGTTTTATATATTTTGGGTGCTATTTTATTAGTAGCTTTAATAGTATTAACTGTAAAGTTAATTATTACTATGGATAAAATAGAGAAAGTTGTAGATAATATTACTGTTAAGGTTAAATCCTTAGATGGGGTGTTTGAGGTTGCTTCATTAGTTAGTAATAAAGTTACATTTGTTACTGATAAAGTTGTTGATATAATCAGTATGATTATTGATAAGATATTTAATAAAAGAAAGGAAGATAGAAATGAGTAAAAAAGGATTAGGTAAATTAGTGTTAGGTGCTGGTATTGGTGCTTCTTTAGCATTATTATTTGCTCCTAAAAAAGGTAGTGACTTAAGAAATGATATCAAGAAAAAAATTAATGAATTTATGAAAAGTGTAGATGATATGACTGTTTCAGAGATTAAAGATGAGTTTACTACTAAAGTTAATGAAATTAAGACTGGTCTTGATGAACTTGATAAAGAAACTGTTTTAAAAGCCGCTAAAAAGAAGGGTAATGAACTTAAAGATAAAGCTAATGAATTAGTAGAACTTGCTAAAGAAAAAGGTACTCCAGTACTTGAAGGAATAGCAGATGATTTAAAGGAAAAAACTATTTCAGTAGCACAAGAAGTAATTGATAAATTAGAAGAGAAATAATCAGTAATTGATTATTTTTTTTGAAAGGATGATATATATGAAAGCACTAGTAACTGGAGCTTCTTCTGGTATGGGAAGAGATATGGCTAAATATTTATATTCATTAGGATATGAGTTATATTTAGTTGCAAGAAATAGAAAAGATTTAAATAGAGAATTTAAAGGATATAAAAATATACATACTTATGGTTATAATTTAATAATAGAAGAAGAATGTGTTAAATTATATAAAGAATTAAAAGATGAAAATATTGATATATTAATTAATAATGCTGGATTTGGAGATGCTGGTAATTTTACGGAAACTAGTTTAGATAAAGAAATGGATATGATTGATTTAAATATTAAAGCATATCATATACTTACTAAATTATTTTTAAGAGATTTTGTTAAAAGAGATTATGGTAGAATACTAAATGTTGCTTCAATGGCTGGTTTTATGCCAGGGCCTTATATGGCTACTTATTATGCCACTAAAAACTATATTGTTAGTTTATCTTTAGCTATATATGAAGAATTAAAAAGAGATAAATCTAATGTTAAGATATCTATATTTTGTCCTGGACCAGTTAATACTAATTTTAATAATGTAGCAGATGTTAAATTTAATATTCCATCGCTTAATAGTGAATATGCTAGTAAGGTAGTTATAGATGGTATGTTTATGAATAAATTACTTATTATTCCTAATAATATGAAATTTAATCATTTTCTTACTAAGATTGTTCCCACTAAAAGTATTTTATTTGTAAATTCTTTAATACAAGAAAGAAAAGAAGAATGAATTTTCTTTCTTTTTCTATTTAATTATAGTATAATGTATTAAGAGGTGTGCATAATGAAAAAAATAGTTGTCTTAGGTGGAGGAACAGGGCTTTCAGTGCTTCTTAGAGGATTAAAACAGTTTCCTCTTGATATTACCGCTATTGTGACAGTTGCTGATGATGGTTCTTCTAGTGGAAGACTTAGAGAAGAATTTGATATATTTGCAGTAGGTGATCTTAGAAATGTTTTAGTTTCTTTATCTGAAGTAGAACCACTTATTGAGGATTTATTACAATATAGATTTGTTACTGATAGCTCTTTAAATAATCATCCGATGGGTAATTTACTGTTAACTGCTTTATATAATATTACAGGTAATTTAACTGAATCACTTAGATCTTTATCTAAAATATTTAATATAAAAGGAACTATACTTCCTTTTACTGAAGAAAATCCTGTATTAATAGCTCATACTACTGATGGTAAAATAATTGAAGGAGAATCTAATATTACTAAGGCTGGTAAAGAGATTGATTATATTGAATATAAAAATGAAGTTAAACCTACTAAAGAAGTAATTAGGGCTATAGATGAAGCTGATTTAATTATATTTGGTATTGGTAGTTTATATACTAGTATAATTCCTAATTTATTATCTAAAGAAGTAGTAGAATCTTTAAAGAATTCTAAAGCTAAGAAGATGTATGTTTGTAATATAATGAGCGAACATGGAGAGACAGATAATTATAAAGTATCAGATTGTATTAAAAAAATTAATTCTTATGTTAAAGAAGATTTAATGGATGTAGTAGTTGTTAATAGTAAAAAAGTACCAGATGATATAAAAGAAAGATATTTAGGAGAAACAGCTGGTCAAATTGATATTGATTATGATGTATTAAATGATATGAATGTTGAAATAATTGAAGATGAACTTCTTTATATTAGTGAGAAGAAAAAAGTTAGACATGATCCATATAGAACAGCACTTGCAATATTTAATTATATAGTTAAGGAGTTAAAATAATGAGTTTTACAATGGTTGTTAAAGATGAAGCTTCAAAGATAGAAACTACTAGATTAGAAGATATATCTGAATTATCCGCTATTATAAGAATAGCGGGTAATATAAATAATAATATAAATGTTACTATTGAAAATAATGCTGTAGCAAGAAGAGTATTTAAATTATTTAAAGAAATATATGGTATTAGTCCTTCTATTACAGTTAGAAATAAGAAACTAGGTAGAGGGTTAACTTATATATTAAATATTAATAATAAAGTAAAAGAAATACTTGAAGATTTATCTATTATAGATAATAATAAATATCTTAGTATTCCTAAGGAATATTTAATATCAGATGAAGAACAATTAAGAGCATATTTAAGGGGAGTATTTTTAGTATCTGGTTCTGTTAATGATCCAAAGACTAGTAGATATCATATGGAATTTATATTAGATACAAAAGAATATGCTAATTTTATTAATAAATTACTTAATTCTTATGACTTAAATAGTAAAATAATTAAAAGGGAAAAGAATTATACTGTATATATAAAAGAAGCAGAAAAGATAAGTGATTTTTTAAGAGTTATAAAGGCATTTTCTGCGGTTATGTATTTTGAAGATATTAGAATATATAGAGATCATAAAAATATGACTAATAGGCTTAATAACTGTGAACAAGCTAATATGGATAAAGTGTTTATGACTGCGAATAAACAAATTAATGATATAGAAAAATTATATGAATTAGATATGGTTGATTTACTTGATGAAAAGTTAAAGACAGTTATAGAGTATAGAATGAAGTATAAAGAAAGTTCTTTAAAAGAACTTGCAGAAATTATGTCTTTTGAAACAAGTACTGAAATTACTAAGTCTGGATTAAATCATAGATTTAGAAAAATTAGAGAGATTCTAGATAATATAGAAAAAAATAAATAAAATATATTGTAATTAATTTAATTTTATGATATGATTTATACATAGGTAAGAGATAAAAGATTTACGAAGATCCCAAATAATTCGCAAATCAACAAGAAAGGAGGCCCCTCTTATGGAAAAAGTATTATTTGCAGAAGTTAACCAGAAGTTAATTGGGGGGGGGGTCAAAAATCTAACCAATCTAACCTAAGTATAATAAATAATAATATAGATAAAGACTATGAAATAACTAATAGAAATATTAGTGATTTTTCATAGTCTTTTTTCTATGCATGAAAGGAGTATTAAAATGGAAAAGAGAAAAAAATTAATAATATTAGGAATAGTACTTGGAGTATTATTAATATCTGGTATTACTTATGCGGCTTTATCTTGGGCTAGTGGTAAAGTAAATATTGGATTAACAAGTAATTGTTTTACTATAGATTATACTAAAGGTAATGATATAGCAAACGCCAGTATAAAAGCATTAAATGAAAGTGATTTAATTAGTGATGGCAAGTTTACTATTAAAGAAGGAATAGCATTAACATATGCAAATATAGGAATAAAGTCTACATGTACAATAGAGGGATATGG
>CAKPIH010000006.1 GCA_934162325.1 uncultured Bacilli bacterium | reverse complement strand
CGAAATTGGCAGACGCGCTAGACTTAGGATCTAGTGGTTTATCCGTGGGGGTTCAAGTCCCTTCACCCGCACCAAATAGTACTTAAAAGAGTTTGAAACAAAAACAAACTCTTTTTTTGTACTATTTTACTCGAACTTGCTTAACCGCCCTTTATGAGTTTCTAATACTTAGAATAATAATAAATAATTTCAAACTCAAAAGAAAAATATTAATAATTATTATTTTAGAATATAAAATATTATGAAAAGAAAAAGATGATTTAATTAATTTAATCATCTTTCTAGGCTTAATAAATTATTTTTTCTTTGTTAACACATAAGGTTTTTCTTCATTATTTGGTTTTGTTAAATGAATAGATGAATAATCACCTGCAAAAATTCTAAACATGGCGCTACTAATTATGTCATCAAAGACAGTTTTTAAACCTCTGGCTCCACTATTTAAAGTCATTGCTTCTTCTGCTATATAATCAATAAAATCATCTTCATAAGTAAATTTAATATTCATTGATTCAAATAATTGTTTATAAGTATTTAGAGGACTAAAATTCGATTCAATCAGTATTTTCTTTATATCTTCCTTAGTTAAAGGGTTCATTGCCACTAATTTTGAAAATCTACCCATAAGTTCTCTCATAATGCCATAATCAACAAAATCTTTTGTAGTTATTGTAGTGTAAACATCGTTATTTGCTATACCTATAAATGCCCCCAATGCAACTACTGATAATTTTGATGTATTAAATGTTAAGCCATTAAAGTAATATTCTGTACCATCTAATAATTTTAAAAGTGATCTTTGCACACCTTCTCTAGATACATGACTGCGAGTAGAATTTCTTTCTGCTAATTTATCAAATTCATCAATAACAAGAATTCCTTTTTGAGCTAATTCGATATTTTCACCTGATGCTAAATATAAATCATTCAACATATCTAAAATATCTCTTCCAATAAACCCTGTTTCAGTTAAAGAAGTTGCATCTTCTATAACAATAGGTACTTTATATATTTTAGCAATTCTTTTTAAGATTTCGGTTTTACCAGTACCAGTTGAACCATATATAATTAAATTTTCTTTTAATTTACTAATCATGTCAATATCAAATTTTCCATTAACAACTTTTTGATTTTTAAATAAAGTTGTTAATATCTTCATAATTTGTTCATCTTGTGAAACGATAGTCTTTTTTATTTCAGAATACATTTGTGATATATCTGAATCTTTATTTAAAACATTCTCATCGAAATCTTTTTTTGTTTTCTTCATATCCTTAATTTGTTCAATTAATTCTTCATTATTAATTAATTTATATTTATCGTCAATATTATTGTAAAAATAAAACTTTCCAATATTTTTCTTATGTTCTGCAATGAATTTGTTAATATCTAATTTATTATTATTTTGTAAACTTAATTCAAGAAAACTTTTGAAACCAAAAGCCAAAAACTTTTCATTAGGATTATAATCTAATTGTAATGTTGTACCTAAGTTCTTAGATAAAGAAGTAAATAATAAACTACTATTTGTATACTTAAACACAAAACCACAGCAGTAGTCTATAATTTCATAATAAGTTATTCTTTTACCATATTTTATGAAACTCTTTTTTTCTATAACATATGTTATTCCAACATTTTCTAATACACTATCATAATTCATAACAATTCCCCCAAATGTAAATACTATTATAGCATAATTATTTTATAAAATCTTTATTTTTAGATAAATATCTATAAATTTTATTTTAAAATTAATTTATAGATTGCTATGATATTTATGTTAAATAACATTTAAAACATATAAAAAAAGACAGAAATAAAATTATTTAAAATTATATTTGTCTTTTTCTATTATTTCAATAAGTTTTTTAGTACTAAAACTAGGTAAGTGATTTTTTGATAGAGCGATACCTATATATCTACTAGGAATCTTTTCTTTGATATTTAATTCATATAGTTCTTTATTCTTTAATTCTTTTTGTATATATTTCTTAGTTACATATCCAATACCTAGTCCTATTTTAGAAAATTCTACAACTAGAGAATAACTTGCTAGTTCTATATTAGGTTTTAGAATAACATCGTTTTCCTTAGCAATATTATCTAAAAAATCCCTAGTATTAGAACCTTTTCTTTGTAGTATTAAAGGATAATTATTTATATCTTTTAGTGATATTTCTCTATTAATTAATTCTTTGAATTTACTATTTACTACAAAACAATCATTTATCTTCTGGCATTTAATTATTTCAATATCATTACCATAATCTTTATTGTTAATATTTAATATTACTATATCAATTAATCCATTTTTTAATTTAGATATTAATTCTGTAGTTAGTCCTGTTATAATTTGAATATCTATTTTAGGATATAAAGAGTGAAATTCTTCTAGAAAGGGTAGTAAGAATTCTTTTGTTAAAGTAGTATTGATTCCAATTTTTATACATCCAGTCTCTAAGTTAATAAGATTGGTAAACTTCTTTTCAGCATTATTAATATATTCCATAGCTTGTTTAATATAGTTATAGAATTCTTTTCCTTCTTCTGTTAATATAACCCCTCTTTTAGTTCTTATAAAGAGGTTTCCTCCTAATTGATCTTCAAGATTCTTAATAGATTTACTAATAGCGGGCTGTGATATATTTAATTCTTCACTTGCTTTAGTAATATTACTATGATTAGCAACTACATAAAATATTCTATATAATTCAAAATTTATATTCATAATAACCTCCAGTTATGATAAACATAACAAATATGTATTTTGATTATATCACAAAAAGTATTATAATACAAGTAAAGAAAGGAAAAAGGTTTAATTTACATAAGGTGGTGAAGATATTATGACAAGAGTTTTATATCCGGGAAGCTTTGATCCTATAACAAAAGGACATATGGACATTATATGGCAAGCAAGTAATTTATTTGATGAGGTCGTAGTGGCAGTTATGCAAAATTATTCAAAAAAGATTTCATTCTTTTCTATAGAAGAAAGACTAGAAATGATTAAATATTTATATCGAGATATGAGTAATATAAAAGTTATATCTGGTAGTGGGGCGACAGTAGATGTAGCTATTCAAAATGAATGTAAGGCTATCGTTCGTGGACTTAGAAGTTTAAGTGATTATGATTATGAAGTTACTATGCAAGAAATAAATAGAGAAATATCTAATAATATGATAAACACTATTTGCTTATTTGCAGATACTAAATATCAATCAGTCTCTTCTAGTATGGTAAAAGAACTATTTAATCTTGATAAAGATATTACAAGGTATGTAGAACCTACTATTAAAGAAAAAATGTTAATAAAAAAGAGAAGTATAGTAAAATGAGTGAGATAACAATTACACCACTTGGAACTATTTCTCCATATACTAAAGGTAATATGAATTGCCCAGGGTTTTTAATAAATTATAATAATAAAAAAATACTATTAGATTGTGGCAGTGGAATAACTAGACTATTAAAATTCCCTGATACTTTAGAAGATTTAAATATGATAATTACTCATTATCATAGAGATCATTTCGGAGATATCGGAAGTATCTGCTACGCATCTTATATCTATCATAATTTAGGATTACTTAATAACAAGATAAATATATTTTTACCCAAAAACGATTATGACTTCAATAAGAAATCTATAGTATCTAGTAAAGAGAGTTATGCTAAGTATTTTGATATAACTGATAGTTATTCATTTTTTATAGATGATTTAAAAATAACTTTTCATGATAATAAATCTCATACCATAGAAGCATTTATGGTAAAATTACAAAATAAAGATTTTAAGATTATATATACTTCTGATATTGGTACTTCTAATCTTACTGATTTAATAAGTTTTTGTAAGGATGCAGATTTAATTATTTGTGAGAGTTCACTCTTAAGAAGATATAATTCTAATAGTAGTACACATATGACAGCCTATGAGGCTGGGTTATTGGCAAATAATTCTAATGCTAAAAAATTGTTGTTAACACACTTTTGGCCAGAAGAAGATAAAAAAATATATTTAGAAGAAGCAAAAGAAGTATTTAGTGATGTAGAATTAGCCGAAGAAAATAAAACTTTAATTCTAAAAAAATAATAAGAAAGTGGTAAATAAAATTACTGCTTTTTAAATTTTATATATGCCAAAATAAAAAAATATGATAAAATAATATATGTAGATATTTTATACATAGGAAGTGGTAATATGGATCAAAAAAGAATAGGTAACTTAATAAAAGAACTTCGTAAAAAAAATAATTTAACGCAAGAGAAGTTTGCAGAAAAATATGGTGTAACATATCAAGCAGTTAGTAAGTGGGAGAATGGTAAAAATATTCCTGATATATCTTTACTTAAACAGATATGCGATGACTACAATATTAATATCAATGACCTATTAGAAGGTAAAAATAGTGAAAATAATCAAAATAAAAAAGTAAATAAGAAAAAAATAATATATATTTCATTAGGAGTATTATTACTTATATTAATAATAATTTTATTTATTGTATTTCATGATGATTCTTTTACATTTAAAACAGTATCTTCAAATTGTTCTAATTTTGAAATATCAGGTAGTATTGCTTATAATAAGAATAAATCATATTTATATATATCTAATATAGATTACTGTGGTGGTACTGATAATAATTTATATAAAAAGATAGAATGCTTATTATATGAAGAACATGGTATGGTTAAAAAACAAATAGGTAATTATACTTATGAAAAAGATAGTAGTATTAAGTTAAATGATTTTTTAAAAGATGTAAATTTTAGTATAGATAATTTTACTAAAGAATGTAAGAACATTGAAAAAAGCAACATAACACTAGAAATAACTGCTACTGATGCAGAAGATAAAACTACTATTTATAAGGTTCCATTATCTATGAATAAGAGTTGCAATTAAACTCAACTTAGAGTTTAGTTAATTCAACTTAAGTTATATAGTAAAAAAATAATAAATAATTTATACTGATTATGAGGTGAGAAAGTGAAAAAGAAAATAATAATTGTAATAGGAGTAGTTTTAGTTATAGCGTTAGGAGTTTTAGGATATCTTTACTTAAATAAAGAAAAAAATACCAATATTGATGGTAAGAAATTTGCTGAAGAGTATACTAGTGTTACCAAGGATAATGTCTTTGTTTACAGAAGTGCTGAAGAGATAATAAATATATTAGAACATGGAACAGGAGTAGTATATCTAGGTTTTCCAGAGTGTCCATGGTGTACTGCTTATGTACCATATTTAAATGAAGTAGCTAAAGCAAATGATGTAGATAAAGTTTATTATTATAATATTTTAAATGATAGAAAAGATAATACAGATAATTATAAAAAAATGGTAGATATTCTTAAAGATTATTTAAAATTTGATGAAGAAGGAAACAAGAGAATATATGCTCCATCTGTAATAGCAGTAAAAGATGGTGAAATATTAGATTTTGATGATGAAACAGCTTGGGATACGAAAGGATATAAGACTCCAGAAGAATATTGGAAAAATGAAGACTTAGAGGGCCTTAAAGAAAAACTTGCTAAGATGTTTGAAGATACTAAAACTAATATTTGTACTAGTGATTGTAATAAATAAAAAAAGACAAGTAACAATACTTGTTTTTTTTAACCTAAAGCAACATCTAGAATCATCATAATAGAAAATCCTATTAAAGTAAATAGAGCCATTAATTCTTTTCTTTTATTAGTTTGTGATTCCGGTATTAATTCTTCTACTACTACATAAATCATAGCACCAGCGGCAAAGGCAAGCAGAAAGGGAAGAAGTGTTCTTACTTTTAATACAAGTAGGGCTCCAAGTACACCAGATATTGGTTCTACAATACCACTTAGTTGACCAAAAAAGAATGCTTTTTTTCTACTTAGTCCTTCACGTCTTAATGGAACACTAACAGCGGTACCTTCAGGAAAGTTTTGAATACCAATACCAAGAGCTATCATCAAAGCCGAACTTAAAGTAGCTCCTTCAATACCATAAGCAATACCACCAAATGCAACTCCAACAGCTAAGCCTTCAGGAATATTATGAAGAGTAATAGAAAGAATTAACATAATACATCTTTTTAAACTTTTTGTTTTATTATTTTCATCTTTATTCTTAGATATTTTTTTATCAATCTTAGTAAATATTCTATCACCAATAAATAAAAGTAAGCCACCAAATATAAACCCAACAGTGGTAACTACCCAAGGTATCATCTTAAGGCTTTCAGCCATTTTTAAAGATGGTTCAAGTAGTGAAAAGAATGATGCCGCAATCATAATACCAGCAGCAAAACCAAGCATAGCATCCATGATATTTTTTTTAACTTTTTTAAATAGAAACACAATAGAGGCTCCGATTAAAGTAACACTATAAGTAAATAAAGTAGCTAGAAAAGCAAGAAGTATAGGATTTTGTTCTTCTAAAAATGTTAACATTATAATCAACTCCACATTAATATGTTATGTAATATAATATATAATGTATGGGCATATATAACAAAAGAAGAGACATTAGAAGTCTCTATATCTAAACAGTAATTTATCTTACTGTATTATTATTATATTCTAGTTTTTCTTTTTTATACCTTTTTTTATTATAATTGCTATAAATATTATTATATATATAATTAAGATAATTAATAATATATATGGATATATACTATCAAGATAATGATTAAAACTAGTATTGTTTTTAAATAATATCATAGTAGCTATAATAATAATAATTATAATTATTAGATTAATTATTTTATTATTCTTTTTATTTATATTACTTTGAATATTAATTATAGGAAGAGTAAAAGCAACAAAAGTACTTAGTATCCATTCAATAGATAGAAAATTTTCAATACGATCAATAAAACCAAAAATAGATATTTTTTTTAAAGTTATATAAACTGGATATTGATACATTGCTATGAGGTATCTACCTAGACAAGCACATGCGACTAATGACATAAAAATAATCATTATTGTAGTTACTAAATATGTTATTATGATATATTTTGTTGTCTTATAATAATTTTCTATTTCTTTTTTAGGTATTATAAGAAGACTACTAATAGGTATAGTTAATACTAAACTATATGTCATCCCTGCAATAATAGGATTTTTTATTCCATACTCTAGTACTGGTTTTAAGTTATCTAATTCTATCTCTGGTATTAAACCAATCGTAGCCATAATAAATAATATAATTATAATAAAAGTATATATTAAACTAATCTTTGATATAGTTGTTATCCCTTTATTAGAAGTATGATAAGCAGTTAGAGATAGAATAATAATAACTAATTTAATAGGAGTATCAGTCAAATATTGAGATATTATAAAATTACTAGTATTAAATAAAATAGTTATAGCTAAAATAAAATATAATATAGTTAAAAAAATATTAATAATAGTACCTAGAATATTACCAAATATTATTTTTGTTTTCTGATAGATTGGTTTATCTATTTCATAATTAAAGATATATATAAATATAAAGAGAGGTATTAGACCAATTATACTTCCTATTATAGGACCAATATATGAGTCAATACCGGCTATTTTAATAGTTATATATGGAGCTATACCTAAAGTACAAGAAAATAATATTAGAAATAGAGTACTAGAAAATTCTATATTATTTATTTTTTCTTTCATATCTTAATCCTCCTAGAGTACTACCTTTTTCATATAATCTTACATTAGCTTTAACCTCTAATTTAATTTTAGGATATATATCTTCATACCAGTTAGTACAATTTTTTTTAAAATATTTATAATTAGTACGATAATATAATTCTTGAAAGCCAAAGACATCAGTACCATATTTTTCTCTAATACTATTAAAAGTATCAGTTATTTTTTTTTCTAATTCCATATTTAAAGCTTTATTTAATTTTTCTACTTCTTTTGGATCTTTGAGATCGATATTACTTTGTATTTCTTTAGTTTTAGAATAACCTGATATATTTATTTTAATGATGTTATTTTTTATATCTAATTCTCTTGATACTTTTATTCTATTAGGTTCAAATATTATATAACCATCATAATAATTCATTTTAATAATAGTTTCTTTTAATTTACCATTAATCAAATTTAATATTTTTGATTCTTCTAAATCTAAATAACCTAATATTTTATTATCTTTAGTAATAGTACTTCCATCTATTTTCACTATTGCCTTAGGAGAAGAAGTTGTTATGTTTTCTTTTTCATCTCCTATTTCATAATCACCATATAGCGTCATTGAAGGAAGAACTACTTCTAAATAAGGGTCAATATACATATTTAATAATTCATTTAAAGTTACAGGATAATCCATTCCTAGTACTTTACTTTGTAAATCTAATGATTTTATTATATTTGATGAAGATAAACTAGTAAGAAGCGTTTGAAGAGTAATAGCTTTAGTACTATCTTCAGTTTTAGCAACAATTATTTTAATTTCAGTTCTAGTTTCAGGGTCTCTTGCAAAATATTCTAATACTTCCTCAAGATGATTATTTACAACTTCTTCACTTAAGACAATAATTTCTAATTGAGCGGCATATAACTGTCTAGGAGACTCTAAAACAACTTTGCGAAAGGCATCTTGAAGCGAAGAAGATGAACTATTATAATTTACAAATGGAGAATTATTACTACTAGAAGCATCCTGTTGTTTAATAGGATTTATTACTTCTGCCATTACATAAAAAGCATCATCTTTATAATCAATACTAACAGCAGTAGTAATACCTAGTTCATTAAGTTCTCTATAGTTGTAGCAGCCGCTTAATAGAGGTAATAATAATATTAAAAATTTAATTCTTTTCATAACTGACCTCCCTAATAATATTATTAGTTAAATATTTATTTCTTTTATTTCTTTTAAGTAAAGGGAATTTAATAATACTATTTTTTATATCACTATTAATAGGAGTAAATGGCATAGTAAAAGATTTACCATAAGAATTAATACTACATAGATTAGTAGTAAATATTATGAATACAATAAATATACCAAAGATACCAATAGTAGTACCTCCTAGCATGAAGAAAATACGATACCATTTAATAGCATTTGATAGTTCTGGTTCTACTATTACTAAAGCACTAATCGCAGTAATAGCCACTATTATAATCATAATAGGAGAGACAATACCAGCGTTAACCGCAGCTTCTCCTAATATTAAAGCACCAACAATGGATAGAGCTGAATTAGATACATTAGGAATTCTATAATCACTCTCTCTTAATATTTCAAAAGATACAAACATAAGTAGTGCTTCAAAGAAAGCCGGAAAAGGAACAGTACTTCTCTGAGAAGCAAAACTAGTAAGTAGTTCTAGAGGAATCATTTCTTGATTGAAGGTAGTCAAAGCAATATATATACCAGGAGTTAATACCGTTATAAAGAAAGCAAGATATCTTAATATTCTAGTTAGTGAATTATTTATATAATTAGAGTCCTTATCATCTTGAGATAGAAAAAAATCATTAATATCAACCGGCATAATTAAAGCAAATGGACAGTTATCAATTATAATAACTGTTTTACCACGAAGTAGGGAAGATGCTACTTTATCTGGTCTTTCAGTAGTAATAGAAGTAGGAAAAATAGTTTTAGTTTCATTCTCTATTAGATGTTTCAAAGTACCAGTATCAGTAACTCCATCAATCTCAAGACTATTTAATTTATTAATAATATTATCTTTAATTTTAGAATTAGTTAATCCTTTAATAGTTAGAATACTTATCTTATTTTTAGTATATTTACCTAATTCCATATCTTCATTCCATAATTTATTAGTTTTTAATCTTCTTTTAATTAGACCAACATTAGTTTCAATATTCTCAGTAAAAGCATCCAAAGCCCCTCTGATAGTGGTCTCAGTCATAGGTTTTTCAATACTTCTAGTTAGATTCTTTTTTACTTCTAAAGCAAGTGAATAGTCATCTTCAATTAGAAGTATTACAAAACCATTATTTAAATATTTACAAATATCTTGATAGTTATTTATTTCTTTTATTTTAATATTACTAATATTATTTTTTATAACATCATATAATAATTCTTTTTCTTGATATATTTTTTCTATATGATCTAAACTTCTATAAATAAAGTTAGACATTTTATCTTGATCAGTTAATACTTCATTATATATTATATCTATTTTAATATTATTTATATATTTTTCTCTATATACAATATAAGAACTATTATTAGTTTCTTCTTTTAATTTATTTATTATTTTAGTATTCATATCACACCTCTTTATTATTATGGTAAAAATATGTAATATTATTTATTATTTTCTTCACTTTCAGTCTATCGTCTTCCAGTGTTAGTTAAAGCCTTATAAATAAGTCTTAAACTAATATATCATCCATATCTATCATACATAAGCATAATATATATACTTAATTAATGTTTAATACATATAATATATTTTTTTCTTAAAGACTATAAATAGGCTTTAAGAAACTTCTTAAGACTATGGCTTAAGAAGAAATAAATAATGTAAAATAATGTATATTAATTGACAAAAAGTATAAAAAAAATTATAATTATACTAGAGGTGGTTTAGTGTGAACTATACAAGTAGAGAAGTAGTAAGAAGATTAAAACAATACGATATGTTTCAAAATAGTCTAAATTTAACTAATGATGAAATTCAAAAAGAAAGAATATGTGATCAATTAGATAAAATAGAAAAACAAATACTATTAGATACAAATACAGAATATGAAGAAGAATATCTAATGTTACTTAGTAAAAAAACAAAATTTCTTGATGAAGAAAAAACTAGACTTAGAAGTATAATAACTTTAATTAATGATCGAAAAGAATATCTAAATAAGAGAAAGAATGAACACAAAAAAATTACCGGTTCATTAGTAGAACTTACATCTTTCTTAGGAGAAGATAAACTATCTACATATAAAAGAAGATTAGACATAATTGAAAAATATGAAGAAAATAAAAAAACACAAGAAGAATTAATTAAAGAAATGAAAGTACTAGATATAAAAATTAGTGAAGCATCTAGAAATGTAAAAGCAAATACTAGATTAAATGAAAGTCTAGAAAAGAAAATGATAAATTTAGTAGATAAATCTCTAGATAAATTAGGACTATATAAATTAGTAGAACATCGTGAAGAAATATCTAAAAAACATTCAGAATTTAAGTATGCACTAGCTCTTGCTAAAGATAATTTAAAGAGTGCTAATGAACTAGGAGAACCAGAATATATTTTAGAATGTAATAATATGTATAACGAAGTTAACACATCATATTTAAAATATAATGAAGACATAAATATCATTAATTTAATTAATACATTTGATCAAAAGACTTCTAATTATGATGAGTTATTAGATAAAAGAGAAAACATTGATACCATATTAAAAAATATAACTTCTACTGAATTATATAAAGAAATAAATAGTGAACTTTCTAAACAATATAATACAATAAAATTAGAGGGTAATGATATAAAAAATTATGAATTCCTAAAAGAAGAAAGAAACAAGAGAAATAAAAAACTATATGACATAGATGAAGAAAATAATTCAAAAGAATTCAAAGACGTTTTAGAAGAATTAGTTAAAAACGAAAATAGATATCGTGAAGAACAAGTAAAGAAAGCTAGACAAGAAGAACAAGTAGAAAGACAAAAAAAGATAGCTGAAGAGCAAAAAATAGAGGCTGCAAGAGTAAGAAGACAAAAACTAATTGAAGAAGCAAGACTTAAAGAACAATTAGCAGTAGCAGAAAAAATGAAAAAACTTCAAGATGAAACCGTTATCAAAAAAGAAACTAATGAAACAGAAAAAAATATTAGTAAAGAATATGAAAAAATATTACCTAAAATAGAAGAAACTAAAGAAAAAGAAGAAATAAAAAATCCACTTAAAAATAAAACATTAGAAGACATTATGACTAATGATTTTGATACTGACGAATTATTTGAAAATACAAAGATAACTCCTAATAAAGCTGTTAAAGAAGAAATAAAAAATTCAGTTAAAGAAGAATTACCACTTTGGAATATGGACGTTTCAGAAAATAAAGAAACAGTAAAACCTAAAGAAGAAGTAAAAGTAGAACCTCCTAAAGAAGAAACTATAGATTTATTTAAAGAAGAAGAAGTACCTAAAAAAATAGAAGTACCAGAACCAATTCCAAAAGAAACTGCTGAAGTATCTAAAAAAGCCTCAAGTATATATGACATCTTAGAAAATAATAGTAATATAATATGGAAGACTACTGATACATCTAAAAATAATAATAAAATACCAGTAATAGGTAATAATAAATTAAAACCAGAAATAATTAATAATAATGATAACATATCATTTCCAGATTTAAAAAAGAAAGAGGGTGAAGTATTATGGAAGGAAACTCTATAAAATCTTTTGAAAATCTATGTAAAATATTTGAAATGAGAATTAAACTAGATAAAGAAAGAAATATTAAGACTCCAAGTGATGTAATTGATAATTATGAAAAATATGCCAAAAAAATAGATTCCATCTATAATAAAGAATTTGAAAAAGAAATTAGAAATTTAATATCACCTGAGGTTACATTAGAAAAAGAAGAAACCAGATTAAAAAGATTAATAAAATTACTAGAAGAACGTTTAGATAAAAGAAGAGAACTAGAAGAACACTTCTATAACTCTACTGGTAAGTATATAGATGGCTTTCAATTAGTAGTATCAGAAGACGAATTAGAAGAAAAGAAAACAAGATTAGATACAATAACCAAATATCTAACTACAAAGTCAGAAATAGATGAACTAACTACTAGTATATCTAAACTAAAAAATTCCTTAATAGAATTAGAAAAAGAAAAAGAAGAATACACAGAAAAAAATAAAGTCATGGAAGATAACATATATTCTTCATTAATGACCTCAATAAAAAATGATGAATATTTTACTAAAATAAATGAAGATAATTATAATATAGAATTATCTACAGTTGAAGATAAAGTAAGAGAAAATGAAGAAACATTAGAAGTAACTCTAGATAGTGTAAAAAGCCTAATGAATAGTGGTACTGATGATGATTATACATCATATATAGAAGATGCCGAAAAGAACTATTATATTTGGAAAAATAGAGAAATAATTCTAAGAATATATGAACTAGTAATAGCTTATGAAGAAGACTTTGATAGAATCGTAGCCAAAAGAAATAAATTAGAAGATTTAATTGAAGAAAACAATCACTTAAAAAATAAATTACATACAGAAGATAATAACGAATTATTAGATTTTGAAAATCTATTATTAGAACAAAAAGATACTTTAAATAGTGAAAAAGAAGTATTAGAAAATATAGTTAACTATACAAGTAGAATAAAATTTAAAGAAGAACGCTTAGAAGAATTAGAAGAAATAAATAATTCTTATGAAATATTAACTATTCTAAGAGAATATGGAATAATTGATACTTATGATACAGAGGAAGAAGAAGCTGAAGAAATACCAGAAGAAGTTTCAGAAGAAATACCTGAAGAAGATACCCCAAAAGAAGAAGTACTTGAAGACATAGTAAATGATACCATAGATCCATATCGCATTAAAGAAGTAATAGATTATCCAAAAACATTAAATATTGGCCTTGCTAAATTAAAAGGTGAAAGTGTCAGAGAAACAGTTAATAGAAAATTAAATCCCAAACCTAAAATTAATCTCTTTGATGAATTAACTAAAGATATGCAGCCAGAAGAAAAAACAGAGGAAACTTCTTCTATTAATGAGAGTACTAAGGAAGAACCAAAACAGCCAGTTAAAGAAGATATAGTACCGGAAACAAATAATATAACACCAGAACCAGTGTGGACTATGCCTACTGAAGAGATAGAGCCAGTAAAAGAACCAAAAGAAGAAAACCCAGTATGGACTATTCCAGTAGTAGAACAGGCTAAAGAGGAGCCAATAAAAGATGAAGAAATTAACAAAATTAATTTAGAAAATACAAATAATATGTTTTGGATACCAGTATCTGATTCAAAATTAGAAACAAAAGACTTTCCTAACATAAATATTCCAATTAATAATAAAAACTTTTCTAACACAAAAGATAATTTTGGCTTTCCCGATTTAGAATAAAAAGAGGTGAATTATGATAGATATAGATAAAGTAATTATACTAGAAAATGAAGAAGAATATTTAGTATTAGATAAAGTAAATTATGAAAATATTGAATATTATTATATAGCAAAATTAAATGAATCAAGAACAGATATTGAAAATAATTATAAATTAGTTACCATTATAGAATCATCAGGTAATAAAGTAATAAGTGAAGTAACAGGAACATCATCATTAAAGAAAATACTTCCCTTATTTGAAAATCATTTATAAAAAAAGCAAGATCAGTCTTGCTTTTTCTTTATTAAAGTTTTATATACTGGTAATTCATGATTTTTTAAATCATCATCTTCAAGTAAATCTAAAGAAATACTTGAGGTTTTTTTCTTATTACTTTTAATATATTCTTCTATTTGTTTAAGTACTTTAATTTTATCATCCTTATCTAATAAATAAAAGTATTTAGTAATAATTTCCTTCTTTGATAAAACTTCACCTTTATCACCAGAAGTAACACTCTTAGTAACTTCTTCAGTCATTTCACTATCAACAATTCTTTCTTTAGTAACAGATATATTATTATTTTCAAGCTCATTAATTAGACTAGATACATTTCTCTTGGCATTGTTAGCATTCTTTTTATAAGTATTTAATCTTTTAAAAGTAGTTGTTAAGTTAATTATAGTCCCACAAAATAATTCTATACCAGAACTAATAAGAATACTTTCTAAATTAAAAGGAATAATTCCTAATTTAATACAAACAACATCAAGAACTCCTGCTACTAAGATATAAATTAATGTTAAAAAAACAAATTCTTTCTTAAAACTAAATTTATTATCTAAATAATAAATATCATCCTCCAAATTACCATCATATAAAATGTTTTTCATATATAAAAACCTCCTTAAGTATCTTTATTATATAGCATAAAAACCATAATTGCAAGAATATTATTGCTATTATTCTAATTTATGATATAATATTATTTGCTTGACAATTATATTGTAATTATAGTGCAAACAAGAAAAATGGAGGAGTAACATGGTACATTATCAATTAATAGGAGCAGTAAGAGAACCCTATATAGAAAAAAATAAAGTAGAATTAAAAAAAGAAAGATTAGAAGAATTAAAAAGAGAAATAATACTAAATTGTAGTGAGAAAAAGCATTATAAATATAAAACTACAACCATATATAGAGAGTGTTATGATGAAAGAACAATAAATTATACTAGTAAAAAAATAGGAATAAAAGAAGGCCGTGGTTACGAACCAGATTTAGAAGAATATTTAGTAGAATATGATGAATTAATATATCCAGTTGAAGCCATATTAATAGAAAGAATATTAGATGACGATAATGAAGCATTAGAAGAACTATTAGATATATTATATAATCCCAAAAAAAGACCAACAATAAAGGAAGAATATACCGATATCTTAGCTGAAACTAAAGAAGAAATAGTATTAATAAGTAAACAAATTTCTGCTGGAGAAATAAATTTAGAAAAAGGATTAATTCAGTTAAAGCAACTCAAAGAAAAGTTAGAAGAAATAAAATCTTATATTGAAAAAAATAAAGATCAAAAGTCTGTAAATGTTTATTACCAATCAATAAAAGAAAGTTTTACATTTCATCCGATAGCAATGTTACCAATCAAAGAATTTAATAAAGCATTAGAATTTTTTGATTATGACACTAATAGAGATAACTATGATAAAAAAATAACAAGAACAAAAAGCAAAATCAAGAAAAATGACAAATAGTTCATTTTTTTTTGTAAAGTATATTTAAAAAAAAACAAAAATGTAGTAAAATGAATATAGGTGATAGAAAATGCATTCATATGTTGTTGAATATTTAAATGAAAACGAATTTAAAAAAATAGAAAGATCATTAAAAAAATATAATATGTTAGCCTATAAAAAGTTAATATTTGATTATGTACCTTCACTTCGTGATGGTAACTTTCAAGGAGTAGTAGTATCAAAAAATAGTAAAGAAGGTATAGTAAAATATGAATTAAAACTTCCTACTGATAGAATGTTTTCTAAAGTACATGGAGATATAGTTTTACATTATACCTTATATGAAAATCAAAAACTAATAATGTTAGATACTATAACTCCTGAAGAAATATTATCTGAAGGTCATCAAAAAGAACTTACTACCTATAAAGGCGTTATGGTATCTAAGTCTCATGCCGAAAGAGATATGTTTAAGATAAATTTACTTAATAGTATGAATAAAAATGGTTTCTTAAATATAAGTAAAAGAGCTTTAATAATCTTATCTTCTATAGTCTTAATTGTAATAGCAGTAATTATATATTTATTAGTAAAATAATTATGAATAAAGAGCCTTGGGAAAATACTATAGAATTAATACAATCATTGATAGGTGATTCTTATGAAATAAAAAGATTGTATACAAGAGAATACGGAGCCGCTACTATAGAGAAAAAAGAAAGAAATTGGACTCCTGAAGATGGAAAAATATTAATATTGGCTGAGAAAGATAAAATATCTTCATTAACCAATGATACAATTTTAGAAACAGGATATTTATTAAAAATATTAGAGACATTACATAATATAAACAGTCCTTTTATAGTAGGAAATAACTTCTATTATCCAAATAGAATAAACTTAAGTTTTACAAATAAGTTAGAAGTACCTACCAGTTTAAATAACATTATCTATTATGGAAATAGAAAAGATTTATTGGGAGTAGTAACTAAGGAAGTATATAACTATGTATTATTTAATAATTTAGATATAAATGAAGAAGATAAAGAATATTTAATTAGTAAAAAGAAAACAAAAAAAATATGTCATTATTAGACATATTTTTTATATTTCTCTATATAAATCAGCATTCTTATAAGGATCCTTAGGATCAATATAATCAACAAATAAAATACCATTTAAATGATCAAGCTCATGTTGAAAAGCAATAGCTAAATCCTCTCTAACACGATATTTACGTTTATTACCATCCAAATCATAAGCTTCAACAGTAATTCTTGCATGTCTTGGAACAATACCTTCAACTTCTCTATTAACACTAAGACATCCTTCACCTTCACCAGCATAAATCATTTCTTCTGAATAAGAAATAACTTTTGGATTAATTAAAATATAATCATCAAATACCCCATCCTTAACTTCATAACACACAACAAAGAAATTCTTATTAATACCAAGTTGTGGAGCAGCAAGTCCCATACCAGGTCTTAAATCATATTTTTTAGATAATTTTTCAATTTGTGAATATCTTAAATGTTTTAACATTTCTGGTATAATATCTTTATATTCATCATTTAATGGAAAATCAACATCAGTATTTTTAGCCCTAACTCTAGGATCTTTTTCATCTAAAATATCTTTAGTTCTAAGCATATACTTCATCCCTTTCTTTAACTTCTAATATTTTATCATAAAATTATAAAAAATGAAAGTGTTAAAGAAAAAAAGGGAAATAATCCCTTATATTAAGCTGCTAATCTAGTACCAATTATAATAACAAGTAAGATAAATAATACTAGTACAATAGCGGCATTACTACCATAACCATAGTTACCATAACCATAGCCATAACCAGGATAAGAATAATTCATAGCATTAGAACATCCACAAGAACTACCAGTATTATATCCTCCAGAATATCCACCATAATAATACATAAAAATACCTCCTTTTCGATATCTAATATATTTTACTCAAGTATTCATTTTTTGTTATAACATACACCTAATTTTTTAAATTATATTGCATAATATTATCTAATATGCTATATTATAAGTAGAAATAGGAGGATATATGAACAAAGATAAAAGATTATTATTAATATGTATAGTAGTCATATTAGGACTAATGGGTTGCAATATATATTTACAATATGAAAATGACAAATTAACTAAAGAAAAAGATAATGTAAAAGAAGAAGTAACAGATAATACCACAAATACTAAAGAAGTATATTATGATTGCTCATTTACAAAGACATATAGAGTAGTAGACCTATTAGATGGCTATATAGCAGAAGTACCAGAAATGTCTTATGTAGTAGTAGATCAATATTTAACACATGGTGCTTATTCTCATATAATAACTAGTGAATTAAAGAAAAAATTAGAAGTAAATAAATATTATGAATTTACTTACACATTAAAAGGAACTACTAACAATAAAATAAATAATATAGATGATGTATTAAGTTATTTTAGCTTTAATAATGCTATTAGAAGTGATAATAGACTAAAAGTATTACTAGAAGTAAAAGAAACAGATAAATTAGGAATGGAACAAATACAAGAAGACATTTGTAAGAACAAATAAAAGATAAGTATTAATATTTTATAGTATAAAAGCATAGTTTTTACTAGGTGATTAAAATGAAAAAAATATTAATACTTTTACTTTTGTTTATATCTATTCCTTTAGTAAAAGCTGAAGAAACAGAAGACTTAGCTCCTAATGCAAAGAGTGCTATTATGATTGAAGCATCAACTGGAGAAATACTATTTCAAAAAAATAAAGATGAAAAATTAGCTCCTGCATCAATGACCAAAATGATGAGTATGCTTCTTATTATGGAAGAAATAGAAAATGGTAATTTAAAGTGGGATGAAATGATAACAACATCAGAGAAAGCATCAAGTATGGGAGGAAGTCAAATCTTTCTAAAGGTTGGCGAAAAAATGACAGTAGAAGATTTATTAAAAGGAGTAGCAATAGCATCAGGAAATGATGCTGTAGTAGCACTTGCAGAACGCGTATCTGGTAGTGAAGAACAATTCGTAAAAAGAATGAACACTAGAGCCAAAGATTTAGGGTTAAAAAATACTAACTTTATAAATGCAACAGGATTAACTGCTGACAATCATTACTCATCAGCATACGATATGAGTCTAATAGCCAAAGAATTAGTAAAACATGAAAAAATACTAGAGTTCACTTCAACATATGAAGACTATTTAAGAAAAGATACCAAAAGTCCATTCTGGTTAGTAAATACCAATCGTTTAGTAAGATTCAAAGAAGGAGTAGATGGTTTAAAAACAGGATTTACCGATGAAGCAGGTTACTGCTTAACAGCTACAATGAAAAAAGATAATATGCGTTTAATAACCGTAGTAATGAAAGAAGAAAACACTAGTAAAAGAAGTGCTGATACCACTAAAATGTTAGATTATGGATTTAATATCTATATGGTTCAAACCATATTAGATGAAAAAACAACTATCGAGAAAAAGAAAGTAGAATTAGGAAAAACTCTAACTACAGAAATAGTACCAAAAGAAAACATTACCATATTAAATAAAAAGAGTGATGACCAAAAAAACATCACATACAAAACCAATATAAATAAAATAATAGCTCCAGTAAAGAAAGGAGATAAAGTAGGAACTATAGATATAATTGAAGATAATACTATAATATCAACAATAGATGCTACCGTAAAAGAAGATATAACAAAGGCTAATATCTTAACAATATATCTAAGAAACCTAAAAGAAATAATAAGTGGTAATTTAAAAATTTAATAATGAAATAATGACAAAGATAAAAAAATATGATATACTCTAAATGTAGATAAAAATAACTAAAAACAATCTATAAGGGTGAGTATAAAATGACTAAAGAAAAGAAATATATGATTATAGGAATATTTATTTTAATGATTACTCTAGTTGGCGGTGTTGGAACATACGCTTGGTTTACATGGAAAAGTACTAGCAATACATCACTTACTATGAATGTAGGTAAACTAGCAGATGTAATATTTACTAGTGGTAATAACATATCTACTAGTACATTATCACCAGTATTTAACTATACCGATGGAGAAGTAACAACATTTAGTATTAATAATAAAGATACAACAGGAACTATTATTAATTATGGAGTTAATTTAAACATAACCAGTATAGCTACTGAACTAAAAAGTACTAGCTTAAAATATGTTCTTTTAAAGAATAATACTATAGTACAAGAAGGAGACTTTAGTACCATTTCTACTGGTAGTACTACTATATATAGTGATTCTATATCCACTAGTGGTACAACAAATTACAAATTCTATCTATATATAGACGGTAATATAGAAAACAATACATCAATGATAAACAAAACACTATCAGGAACATTAACAGTAACAGAAATAACTGACACTTATGAGTTAACGAATGGAGACGGTACTACTTATACATCATCATATAACGGTTCAGGAACAAAGATAGCAAGATCAAATGCACCACTTAATAAATTTAAAGAAGTAAGAGTAGACAATGCAGTCGTAGATAGTTCTAATTACACATTAACTGAAGGATCAACAATAATTACCTTTAAAGAGTCTTATCTTAAAACATTAAGTGAAGGAGAACATATATTAAAAATAATATCAACAGATGGTTTTACTTCAGGAAAAATATATATTAAAAAACCAGTAACAGCTACCCAAATGATTACTAACTTATATAATAACGCTGCTAAAACAACAACCACAGTAAATAGTGTAAAATATAATCTAGCCCCATCAGTAGGACTTATGAACGATAGAAAAGGTAGTATGTCTACTGGTATAGATGCAGGTAATATTAGATACTACGGAGCAAACCCTAATAACTATATATATTTCAATTGTTCTGATTATTCTAATCAATCGTCATCAACATGTGAAACATGGCGTATAATTGGTGTATTTGATGGTAAAGTAAAGATAATGAGAGGTAGTGCAATAGGCTCTTATTCTTGGGATAGGAGGGATGTTGAAGGCTACGCTGGTTATAATAATTGGTCAGATGCTGATTTGATGAAACTATTAAATAGCGGATACGAAAGTGAGAGTGTGGGAGGAAGCCTTTATTGGAATGCCAAAAGTGGAGCGTGCTATAAAGATGCACCAGAAGAAACAATTGCATGTGATTTTACAAGTATAGGTTTAAAAAATGACACAACAAAAAATATGATATCAGAAACAACATATTATATGAGAGGACATGATTCAGAAATGGTATATGTAGAGACGATGTATGATAAGGAAAGAGTAAGTGGAACATTATTTGATAATACCCAATCTACTACTTGGACTGGCAAAATAGCAGTTCCTTATTCAAGTGATTATGGCTATGCAGTTGATTTAAGTAAATGCAAAAAACAATTGAATTCTTATGATGATGAAATTTGTACAACAAACAATTGGATGAAGTCCATAATGACATTAAATTGGTTGTTAACACCGTGCTCCGATAATGGTAATAGTGCGTGGGTTGTTGACTTGAATGGCGATGTTGGTGCAGGTATGTGTGCAGCTAATCCTATTGGTATTACACCAGTCCTTTACCTAAATTCTAAACTAACTATCAAATCAGGAACAGGTACAAGTAGTAGTCCATATCAGTTATCATTAAGTTAATATTACTATTTATAACAATAAAATAATCTAAATATGTCGAATTACTTTACAAAATAATATTTTATTGATATACTTATGGTGAAAATAAAGTATATGGAGGATATTATGTTTGAAACACTTACTATTGATGTAACTAATGTAAAAAAAATATTAAAGTGTTGTCCATACTATGATGATATAATTAATAGTGATATCATGTATAATGATGATCTGTCTATTGATCTAATAGAATGGTATAAAGATATAATTTTCTCATGTAATGGAGATAATGAAGAAGATATAAAAATAATAAGAAATATAGATAGATGTATGTATATCTATATAAATGATAATAAATATAAAAAAGGATTAAAAAAAAGAATAATAAATAATGATATCAATCTAAATGATAATTATAAAGAAGTAGTAAATAAAATATTAAATTATACCGAAGAATATGAAGAGAATGAATTATTAAATATAACTAGTACTAAATGGATTTAGTACTAGTTTTTTTATCTGTTTTATAGTATTATATATATAGAGGTAATGAAATGAAAAAGAAATATATATATATAATAATATTAGTATTAATATTACTTAGTTTAGTACTCTTATATATAGATAAAACTACATATAAAGAATATAGTAAAAACTATTTCTATATGGATACATATATAAATATAAAAATAAATAGTACTAAGAATAAAAAAGAAATAGATAATATCTTTAATGATATCGATTATCTTTATAGTAGTTATAACAAGTTAACTAATAGATATGAAAAATATGATGGTATAGTAAATGTATATTATTTAAACGAAATACTAAGTAATAATGAAGAAATAGAAATAGATAAAAAACTAAGTGATATCATAAATATAGGTATAGAGTATTATGATAAGACAGAAGGCTTATTTAATATAGCATCAGGTAATTTAACAGGTATTTGGAAAGAATACATAAATAAATGTAATAGCTTGCCAAGTAATAAAGAATTAGATGTAAATATAAATATAAATGATATCAAACTAGATAATAATAAATATACCAAGTATAATGATATCAAACTAGATTTAGGTGGTATAGCTAAAGGCTATGTAACCGAACTAGTAGGCAACTATTTGGAAGATAATAATATAAATAATTATATTATAAATGCTGGTGGTAATGTCAAAGTAGGTAAAGCATATAATAAAGAATACTATGTTGTAGGAATAACCAATCCAGATAATACAAGTAATATCTTTACTAAAGTAAACGTAAATAACTTATCAGTAGTTACATCAGGTAATTATCAAAGATATTGTGATATAGATAATATAAGATATAGTCATATCATAAATCCTATTACTAAAAAACCAAGTAACTATATGAAATCAGTAACCGTAATAACAAAATCCTCTCTACTAGCAGATATTTATAGTACATATTTATATCTATTACCAGTAGATAAAGGACTAGAAGTAGTAAATAACAATAGTGATATCGAAGCAATATGGTATATAGATAAAGATAATATAGTGAGAAGTGATAATTTTAATTATGAATAAGAACGATTTTAAGTTAGTAGGAGTATTATTAATAATTATAATTATCTTCTTTATAATAATTAATATTACTAAAAAAGAAGGAAAGACCGCTGTTGTATATTATGAAGATAAAGAAATATTAAAAATAGATCTAAATATCAATAAAGAATACACAGTAAAAGGATATCTAGGAGATGTCATATTAGAAGTAAAAAATAAAAAAATAAGAGTAAAAGAAGAAACATCAGATAAACATATCTGTTCTAAAGAAGGATATATATATACTAATAACAAATCATTAGTATGTATGCCAAATAAAATAATAGTAAAGATAATAAGTGAAGATAATGACTTAGATGGAGTGGTATATTAATGAAAACAAAAGATATAACAAAGATAGCCATATTAACCTCTATATGTGTAGTAATATCAATAATAGAAAGTTATTTCACCTTTATAGGAGATATAATACCAGGATTAAAATTAGGTCTAGCTAATATAGTAATAATATTTACCTTATATGAATATAATTTTAAGACCGCTATTACAGTATCATTAGTTAGAGTCTTAATCGTAGCCTTACTAAGAACAGGCTTTGGTATTAATTTCTTCTTCTCATTATCTGGAGCCATATTTAGTATAATAGCTATGTATCTATTTAAAAAAACAAAACTATCAGTAATAGGAGTATCCATAATAGGAAGTTTATTTCATAGTATAGGTCAAGTCCTAGTAGGAGTATTATTTCTAAATAATTATAATGTAATGTATTATTTACCATATCTTTTAATATTCTCTATACCTACAGGTATAGTAATAGGCATAATATCTAAAAAAATGTTAGATAGTGCTAGCAAATACCTCTAAAATGTTGTATAATATATAACACTCAAAGAAAGGAAGGATAATATGGAATTTAAAGAATTTACAAATCCAGAAGAAAAGGATTATGATATAACTTCATCATTTAGTGAAACCGAAAGAGCTAAAAAAACATTAAGAGAAAACAAAATAAGTCAAATTTTCACTGAATTACTTGGTAATTTAGGATTTCCTGAATTATATGAACTAGCTCCTTATGGTATAACAGACGAAGAATATACTCATCCTAGTTTAACTACTATAAAGAAACTAAAAGAATACGCTATGGATAAAAAATATAGAAAAACTAGATAAAAACATAATTTAGGACTAGAAAAAAATAAAAAAATATTTTATAATGTATAAGTAGGAGGATAAGCAATATGAAAAAGAAGATATGTTTAATAAGTATAATAGGTTTAGCATTATTATCAGGTTGTTCAAAAGGATATAAAGAAGGAATTTATACAGGAACTGCAATCGATAGTTATGGAGGACAAAATAATACTGCTACCGCTATTGTAACAGTAGATAAAAATGGCAAAATAACTGATGTTAATCTAGATACTACTTATACAAAAGATGGCGTAGAAACAACAAAAAAAACACTAGGAGCCGCTTATGGAATGTATGGTAATGAGTATGGTTCTAAAGTAGGAGAATGGTATACTCAAGTAGAAGCCCTAGAAAAGAATGTCGTAGACAATCAAGGATTAGATAAAGTAAAACTAACTGATGATGGTTATACTGACACAGTAAGTGGTTGTACTATTAAAATAGACGCTTTGTATGAAGCATTAGAAAATGCTTTAAATCAAGCTAAGAAATAACTTAGGAAAACTTCCTAAGTTTTATTTTATATTAGTTAATTTTTAAAAACAAAAACATATATTTTATTAGGTGGTAATCTTGAAAAAAATAATAAGAATATTCTTCATAATATCATTAGTATGTTTTAGTTTTTTTTATACAGATAAAGTAATGAATTTATTAAATAGTAAAGATCCCTTAATGATAAAATTAAATGATATAAAAAAAGATTATGAAGTACTTCCAGTAAATGCTATTATTGATAATGACACTATAGTACCAGGTAAAAAAGGTCTAGAAGTAGATATAGATAAAAGCTATGAAGAAATGAAACTAGGAGGAATATTTAGAGAAGAATCTCTTATCTATAAAGATATCCTTCCCAGTAGTAGTATTTCAAATAACAAAGATAAATACATAGTTAAAGGAAATAGTAATAATGAAGTATCATTAATAGTCATATATAATCCCCTGACAAAACAAAATATAACAAATATCAGTAACATAACAATCTATCTAAATCATAAAGATATAACTAATACTAATATAAAAAAATTAAAAAAACAAGAACTATATACTTATGGTAATAATGGAGTATATACTAAAGATATCTTAGATAGTGATAATATTATAATAAATAAACTAAGTAATAATAAATCTAAGTATTGCCTTCTAAAAGAAAAGAATAGTACTTATCTAAACATATGTAACAATAACAATATGCTCGTAGTAATACCTTCAGTAACTGGAGGCTATAACAATATAAAAAACAATCTAACCGGGGGCAGTATAATACTACTAGAAGATACTTCAAACATAGACATAATAATAAAATATATAAATAGTAAAGGCTACACCATAGTACCATTATCTAAACTACTAACAGAATAGACTAAACAGTCTATTTTTTTAATATACATATGTACGCATTATAATAAATTATAAACATAAAGTGTAAATGTTAATATATAAATATATAAAAACAAACAAAAGTATTAAAATAATATTGACTTCATAATATATTTATATTATACTTAATTTGTAGATTTAGAAGTAGGAAAGAGTGTGGTTATATCTATAAAAAACAGGGGAGTGACTTCTTAATCTACACACTAAAATGACGGAGTAAATATTTTAAAAATACACGATTTTGTTGACGTTAACAAAATCGCACGAAATCAGTAAAATCAAGGCTTCACACTATTTTGGTGTAAGCACCAAAATTGCAGAACATACAATAATAAAAGAACATGGTAATATGGCAAAATGAATACACATTAAGGTATATATAAAAGGCAGTTTCAAACGATTAAAATGCACGATTTTGTTGATGCGGACAAAATCGCATGAGACCAGTAAAATAAAGACTTCACGCTATTTTGGTGTAAACACCAAAATAGTAAAATTTTATAAAAGAAAGGAAGAAAAATATGAGTGATATAGAAGAATTTAGAGAAAAAATATTTGACGATATTAAACATATAGATGAATACGGAAACGAATATTGGGAGGCAAGAGAATTACAACAAATTCTAGGTTATAAGGAATGGAGATATTTTTCGGCGGTTATAGAAAAAGCACAAGTAGCCTGTTCTCAAAGTAATAATAACATCAATTCCAATTTTGGTGTAAACACCAAAATAGTAAAAACAGGTGTTTCTTCTAAGGTGATTATTGACTATAAGTTAAGCAGATATGCATGTTATTTAATAGTTCAAAATGCTAACCCCAAGTATAATGCGGTAGCATTAGGACAAACATATTTTGCTATTCAAACTAGAAAAATGGAATTAACAGAAATAGAATATAATAATTTAAGTGAGGACGAGAAAAGATTATATAGAAGAAAACAAACAAGAGATGGTAATAAAGTTTTATATAAAATTGCAAGCTCAAAGGGAGTAAAAAATTTTGATAAATTTACTAATGCAGGTTACAGAGGCCTATACAATGGAGAAAGTGCCGACGATATTGCTAAAAGAAAAAAGCTAAGATACCGAGAAGAAATTTTAGATAATATGGGTAGTGAAGAACTTGGTGCTAACGTTTTTAGAATAACTCAAACAGAAGCATTACTAAATAAGCAAAAAGAAAAAAATGAAGATATGGCAACTGAACTTCATTATACTGTTGGCAAAACAATTAGAGATGCAATTGAAAAATTAGGCGGAACGATGCCTGAAGATTTACCAACACCAGATAAATCGTTAAAAGAAATAGAGGAGGAGCAAAATATTAAAGCAAAACAAATACAATCTTGATAAAAGTTTATTGTTTTTTCCTTAGTTGAAATGTGCGATTTTGTTGACGTTAACAAAATCGCATGAAGTCAGTAAAATTAAGGGTTAACACGATTTTGGAGTTTACCCCAAAATCGTAGAATATTCATAAAAAATAAACAAGTTAATATATATATGAAAAATAGCTTTGTAATAATTTGAAAAAGACCATTTTCGAGCTATTAAATACACGATTTTGTTGACACGGGCAAAATCGCACGAAGCTAGTAAAATCAATACTTCACACTATTTCGGTGTAAACACCAAAATAGTAAAAATAATATTACTTAAAAGGCACATTGAGTCTGTGACTATATTTGAAAGGATAGATAAAATGAAATTGACAAATTTAAATATTAGAATAGAAGATAATGAAAAAAAATTAGAATATTATGAGAAAAAGATTAATACATCTAACGAATTAATTTTAGAAAGATTACAAGAAGCAGAAACGGAAATGAGTAATATTTCTGAAAGATATACTATAAACGATATAGAAAATAGTATGAATGATATTATTGATAAAACAGTATAGATGTAATAAAAATAAGACTTCACACTATTTTGGTGCTTACACCAAAATAGTAGAACATATAATATTAAAAGAACAAATTAAAATAGGTTTAAATACACGATTTTGTTGACGCGGGCAAAATCGTACGAAACCAGTAAAATCAAGGGTTCACACGATTTTGGAGTTTACCCCAAAATCGTAGAATATTCATAAAAAAATAAACAAGTTAATACATATGAAAAATAACTTTATAGTAATTTAAAAAGCCTATTTTTGATTATTAAATACACGATTTTGTTGAGGTTAACAAAATCGCACGAAGTCAGTAAAATCAAGGGTTCATACGATTTTGGAGTTTACCCCAAAATCGTATTAAATAGTACTAAATAAACTAATAGTTAGAAAGTCTACACACCAAATATAATATAGCATATTGATGCAGTTCTTATAGACCATAGGCTATAAGAACAACTAAATAAAATACTAGTAATAATATTAAAACTATGTTATACTTAGATAGTAGGTAGGTAGTAAAATGAGTAAGAAAAAGAATAAAAAGAAAACATTATTAGATAAATTATTATATTACTTTGTAATATTTATACTAGGAGCCTTAACAGGATACATATATGAAGTAATATTTTATTATATAACATTAGGAGTATTAAATAATTGGGGAATATTATATGGACCATGGCTTCCCATCTATGGAGTAGGAGCAGTATTTCTAAGTATGTTAAAACCATTAAAAAAGAATCCCATTTTATTATTCATATTAAGTATAATAATAACAGGATTATTAGAATATATAGTAGGCTATATAAGTGTAAATATCTTTAATCAAAGATTATGGGACTATACAGGACTATTTCTAAATATAAATGGCCTAGTATGTCTAAGAAGTGTCCTTACCTTTGCAGTAGGTTCTCTAATACTAAACTATTTATTATTACCATTAATAGATAAATATTATAATAAAAAGTATTATAAATATACTTATATAATAATAAGTATATTTATAATAGATATCATAGTTAGTAATTTATATCGTAATCCCTATACCTTCTAGTATAGAGATTATTTCTTTTTCTTATTAATACCAAGAATACTACCAAGTATAGAAATAAATAACAAAATAAAATAATAAATAATCGAAGTCCAATTAAATACCTTACATATCAAACAAATAATAACAAATAAAATAACCCATATAAGCCCATACTTAATACCTTCAATATAACCCTTCTCATTAGATAACTTACCAAGTCTATAACTACCAATAAATATACCAATAATAGGGATAATTAAAAATATAATCTTAAGAACAATCCCATTAATAACATTAAAATAATTAAAAATAGTAATAATAATAGAACTAATAATTAATATACCAAAACACCATAATAAACTTTTTAAATAATTCATAATCATAAATATCACCACTAAATATTATGAAATTGTATAAAAAAATATACATTAGTACATAATTATAATGGTGATAATTATGACAACAGTAGTACTAAGAACAATATTCTTCTATCTATTTATATTTGTAATATATCGTATAATGGGTAAAAGAGAAGTAGGACAACTAAGTATAACAGATTTAATAGTATCATTACTTATTGCAGAACTAACAGTAATAAGTATTGAAAACTATAAAGAAAGTATCTTATATTCCTTAATACCAATAGTAATATTAGTATTAATGCAGTGTATATTAGCTTATATAAGCCTAAAAAAACCAAAATTTAGAATCTTCCTAGATGGTAATCCCTCTCTTATTATAAAGAATGGAAAAATAAACTATAACGAAATGCTAAGACAAAGATATAACCTAGACGATTTACTAGTACAACTAAGAGATAAAGGCTATCGTAGTATAGAAGAAGTAGAATACGCCGTCCTAGAAAGCAGCGGTACATTATCCGTATTCCCATATAAAAAAGAAACCTCACCATTACCGCTTCCAATAATACTAGATGGTGATATCCAAGAAGATACCCTAAAACACCTAAAGAAAGATAAAAAGTGGGTCTATAACTTTCTAGATAAAAAAGATATAAATATCGAAGATGTCTTCTTTGCCTTCTACAAAGATAAAAATATCTTTATCATAAAAAATGACGATTTATTAAAATAATAAAGTATCAAAAAATGGTACTTTTTTCTTATCTCTAACATAAATTATGGTGAGGGGTGATATCTTTTGTCAGCATATAAAGAAATTGTAACTAAAGCAGTAGTAGGTAAAGGAAAGAAGTATTATAAAAATACTTATAAAGTAAATACAGATTCTCCAGTCGATACTGTTTTAGGTTGTTGGGTAATCAATCATAAATTTTCAGGTAGTGATGAGGCAGGTAAAATAGTCATAAATGGTTCTTACGATGTAAACTTATGGTATTCATATGATAACAATACCAAGACATCAGTAATAACAAAGAATATACCATATAAAGAATTAGTAACAGTTTCCCAAAAAGAAACTACTGATACATCAAAGAAAGATATAATAGTAAGATGTTTAAAAGGACCTAGTTGTATATCTGCTAAAGAAGATGGAAGTAGTATCAACATCGATATAGAAAAAGAATTAGGAATAGAGATAGTCGGAGATACCAAAGTAAAAATAGCCATCGAAGAAGATGAAGAACCATGGGATGATATACCAGAAGAAGTAACTGAAGAAACAGAAAAAGAAATAGAAGAAAATATTGATCCTAACTATATTAAAGAAGAAAAGTAATCTTCTTTTTTTATGCCCTTCGTGCCTGTAGTCACTCCAGTGTTTTCTAATGCCCATGGTCATTAGAAAAAAATATTTAGTTATTAAATAATTAAAAAAAATCAATAATAAGTCAAAAATACCCACTAAATAAGCAATTTTTAGTACTTTTTAGTTGACATTCATAATATTATGTAATATAATTAATAACGAAACGGAAAGAAGATTATATTTATCTCACCTGATTACACATAGTAATAGGTAAAAGGCTGCATACTTTATAATACAATATATAATTAGTCTTTTTAATGGATAAATGGATACTTCTTTAGTATTCATTTTTTTGGAGGTGTTAGCTATAGCTACTTTAAAGGATAATCCTATCAATGAACAAATTAGATGTAAGGAAATGATGGTAATTGGACCAAACGGAGAACAACTTGGTGTAAAGAGTAAACAAGATGCTCTTACTCTAGCAGGATATGCTGGATTTGATTTAGTACTTATGAGTGACAGTGGTAATATGCCAGTATGTAAAATAATGGACTATAACAAATTCAAGTATGAAAAGAAAAAGAAAACCAAAGAAGCACAAAAGAAACAAAGAGAAGCAATGGTAGAAACAAAAGAATTCAGATTATCAGTAAATATTGATATTCATGATTTCAATACTAGAGTAAATAATGCAAAAAAAGCATTTGAAAAAGGCAATAAAGTAAAAGCAAGTATTAGGTTCAAAGGAAGACAAATTGCCCATCCAGAACTTGCAAAAGAAGTATTAGATAGATTTTATAATGAAGTAAGTGATGTTGCAGAAATAGAACTAAAACCTAGAATTGAAGGTAGAACAATGTTTATGCAACTTACACCTAAGAAATAGAAGGAGGATATTATGACAAAACTTAAGAAAAATAAAATGAAAACACATAAAGGATTAAAGAAAGTTTTAAATGTAAGACAAAGTGGATCAATTAGTAAATCAAGACAAGGCGTTTTACATAATACTGGTAAAAATAGTGCTGCTAGAGCATCTAGTAAGAAACAAGGAACTAGTTTAAACAAATCAGATTTAAAGAGAATTAAAGATTTAATATAGGAGGGATAATATGACAAGAGTTAAAGGTGGCACTGTTGCACGTGCTAGAAGAAAAAAAGTATTAAAACAAGCAAAAGGTTATTTTGGTAGTAAACATAGATTATATAAGACTGCTCATGAACAAGTAATGCATTCAGGAGTATATGCTTTTAGAGATAGAAAACAAAACAAGAGAAACTTTAGAAAATTATGGATTACAAGAATCAATGCTGGATGTAGAGAAAACGAAATCTCTTATTCAAGATTTATTGATGGATTAAATAAAGCAGGAGTAACAGTTAATAGAAAAATGTTAAGTGAACTTGCTATTGATAATCCTAAAGCATTTTCAGATTTAGTTACAATAGCTAAAGATGCTTTAAATGGTAAAAAATATACACCAAAAGAAGTAAAAGCAGAAGCTAAAGAAGAAAAGAAACCAGCAGAAAAGAAAACTACTACTAAAGCAGCAGAAAAGAAAGGACCTGCTAAAAAAGCAGAAACTAAAACTACTGCTAAAAAGAGTACTAGTACAAAATCTACAACTACTAAAAAAACTACAACTAAAAAAGAGGAAAAATAATTTTTCTTCTTTTCTTTTTATCACTTCTATGATATATTAAAATTATGAAGAAGTTAGTGGAAGTAATATTAATAATATTGTTATGTGTAGGATGTACTCCTAATAAAGAAAGTGTAAGTACTAAAGAAGAAATAATAAATAATATTATCTCTTATGATAATAATTATGATTATGACTTTTTAAATTATATTTATAATAACTATGGAATAAATACTTTAGAAAATATAAATACTAGTTATAAAGATAACACTTATAGTTATAACGTGTGGCATGATTTAACAGGTAATTCACTAAAAGTATTAAAAGATTTATCAAATAATAATTTAGATAATACCAAAATAATAGATAAGAAAGGTGATATAACCCTAAGTTTTGTTGGAGACATCTCACTAGCAGATAATTTTGATATCATGCCATATTATGATTCAAGAAACGAAGGAGTATATGGAATTCTATCTAAAGAAGTAGTAGATATCATGACCAGTTCAGATATAATGGTAGCTAATAATGAATTTACTATAAGTACTAGAGGTACACCTCTTAACAAAACCTATACCTTTAGAGCAGACCCCAAAAGATTAAATATCTATAAAGAAATGGGTGTAAATTTAGTTAGTCTTGCTAATAATCATATCTATGATTATGGAATAGAGGCTTTTAATGATACCTTAAAATATCTAAAAGAATACGATATACCCTTTGTTGGAGCAGGATCTAATATTTCTGAAGCTAAAAAAAGTTTCTCTTATATAGTAGGTGGCTATAAAATATCATTTATATCTTCAACAAGAGCAGAAAAAAACATCATAACTCCTGGTGCTACTGAAACAACACCTGGTGTCTTTAGATGTTATGATAATACACTTCTTAAAGAAACAATAAAAGAAGAAAAAGAAAAAAGTGATTATGTAGTATTACTAATACATTGGGGTAAAGAAGACTCTCATGAACTAGAAGATATAATTAAAGAAACAGGTAAAGAATATATAGATGAGGGAGCAGATCTAATCGTAGGTAGTCATGCCCATTTACTTCAAGGTATGGAATTTTATAAAAATAAATTAATAGCCTACAATCTAGGAGACTTTATCTTTAATAGAGAAACCAAAGATACTGGTATATTATCAGTAACCTTAAATAATTCTGGTAATTTAACCTATAAATTTATTCCATGTAAACAAGAAGATTATAAAACAAGTTTATTATATAATACTGAAAAAGAAAGAGTATTAAACAATATGAATACTTATTCTATAAATGCTATATTAAGTAGTGATGGTACCATTACTGAATTGACAAAATAGATAAATTATGTTATTATTAGTATGCAGTGAGAGATTGTTGCATACAATAAAAAAGGAACACTTAACAGTTGCATGCTTAAGTGTCGCCATAAAATTTGATGGTTCCACCTAAATCACAAATTGAGATAGGTGGAATACTTTTATCTTAAAACTATAAATAGCAATAATAATAAAAGGAAGATAATTATAATTAAGGATAGGATTAAAAAAATCTTTCTTACTCATAATATCGCCTCCCTTCTTAAAAAAATAGAAGTTTGGCTCCAACCCAGCGTGTTAAATGCTCCATAAAAATTATATCAAAAAATGAGTATAAAAACAACCAAAATGCGACAATTTTCACCACAAAAATACCTCTCTAAAAGACTACAGGCTTTTAGAGACTTCTTAAGACCCTAAGGCTTAAGAAGAAATAAAGAAAAAAGTAAAGAAATCTAGTATTTCTTCTTTTATTTTATACTAATTTTTGCTATAATAGAGAAGAAGGCAGTGATAAAATGGATACATCAAAAATAAGAAATTTTAGTATAATAGCACATATCGATCATGGAAAAAGTACATTAGCAGATCGTATTTTAGAATATACTGGTGAAGTAGATAAAAGACAAATGAAAGAACAATTACTAGATAATATGGATATCGAAAGAGAAAGAGGTATAACCATAAAATTAAATGCCGTAAGATTATCATATAATGGTTATATGCTTAATCTAATAGATACTCCAGGACATGTCGATTTTAGTTATGAAGTATCACGCTCACTAGCAGCCTGTGAAGGAGCAGTCCTAGTCGTAGATGCCACTCAAGGAATCGAAGCCCAAACCCTAGCTAATGTCTATTTAGCCCTAGAAAACAACTTAGAAATAATCCCTGTAATAAATAAAATAGATCTTCCTAGTGCCGATATACCTAAAGTAGAAAAAGAATTATATGATACCTTTGGTTTTACTAGTGAAGAAATAATTAAAGTATCCGCTAAAACAGGAGTAGGAATACCAGACTTAGTTAATGCTATCATAGATAGAATACCATCTCCTAAAGAATATAATGATAAATTAAAATGTTTAATATTTGATAGTTATTTCGATTCATATCGAGGAGTAGTAATATTAGTAAGAATAGTTTCAGGTAAAATAACCAAAAAAACAAAAATAAAAATGCTAACTACCGGAGCAGAATATGATGTCGTATCTCTTGGGTATCATACCCCTTTTGAACATGAAGTAGAAGAACTAAAAGAAGGTGAAGTAGGTTTTATTACCGCATCAATAAAAAGCCTATCTTCCGTATCAGTCGGAGACACCATAACAGATGCTAACGATCCTACTGATAAAGCCTTGCCAGGTTATAAACCAATGAAACCAATGGTCTACTGCGGTATATATCCAATCGAATCAAATAAATATCCAGCTTTAAAAGAGGCTATAGAAAAATTAAAACTAAATGACGCCTCATTAACATTTGAACCAGAAACCTCTAGTACTTTAGGTTTTGGTTTTAGAATGGGCTTCTTGGGACTATTACATTTAGAAATAATCTCTGAGAGAATCGAAAGAGAATTTGGTATCGAAATAATAGCTACTACTCCGTCAGTAAATTATGAAATAAACTTAACAGATGGAAGTACAATCTTTATTGATAATCCTAGTATGATGCCTGATAAAGTAAAAATAAAAAATATCAAAGAACCATATATCTTTACCAATATCTTAGTACCTACTGATTATATAGGACCAATAATGGAATTATGTCAAGATAAAAGAGGTATATATAAAAGTATAGATTACTTAGACACAACAAGAGTAAATATCCACTACGAACTACCATTATCAGAAATAGTATATGATTTCTTTGACAGATTAAAATCCTCTACTAAAGGATATGCCTCATTTGATTACGAAGTAATAGGCTATAAAGAAAGTGATCTAGTAAAGATGGATATCCTATTAAATAGTGAAGTAGTAGATGCTTTATCACTAATAGTACATAAAGACTTTGCTTATGATCGTGGTAGAAGAATGGTTGATAATCTAAAAAATATCATTCCAAGACAAATGTTTGAAGTACCAGTTCAAGCTGTAATAGGTAGTAAAGTAATAGCTCGTAGTGATATCAAAGCCATGCGTAAAGATGTCTTAGCTAAATGTTATGGAGGAGATATAACTAGAAAAAGAAAACTCCTAGACAAACAAAAAGAAGGTAAAAAGAAGATGAAAACCATAGGTAAAGTAGAAATACCTAGTGAAGCCTTCTTAAGTATATTAACAGATTATAAGAAAAACTAATATAATAATACTAGGAGGGTTTTATGAGTAGTAATAAAAATATATCCCGTAGGATAAAAAAAGAAATATTAAATAACGATTGTGATTATGATACATTATATAACGAATTACTAATGTATCCCGAAGAAGTATTATCAGGAATATTAAATTCCTATCTATATCTCTTCAGAAATATCACTACCATAAATAATAAAACATTACTAGAAGATCTAAACAGTCTTCTAAGTAACTATATTAAAAAAAATAAAAACAAAAAAGACTTAGAAAGAGTATATAACAAAATAGAAGTCTTTCTAAGTAATATAACACTAAGTTTTGACTTAGAAAAACTACTTCAGATTGAAGATTATTTATCAGAATTAATCAATCTACAAAATCAAAGTGTTATCAATAATAAAAAAAGAGCCAAAGGCGATAAATATAATTTTATGTTATTTCTTATCTTTGAAAAAAGAGATATAGAATTACTAGAAAAATATATCGAATTAAATATGAAAGAATTATTAATAAATAAAAGTATTATTACATCAGTATTTGCTAATATCATAGAACAATATCTAAAGATAGACGAAGATAACGAAATAAATATAAAATATTTTAATCGTGTTATAAATGTATTTTTAAGAGGTAAATTATATAATAAACTATTTAATGATTCTGAAGAAGATTATTTAAGAATATTAAAAACAAGTCCTAAAAACTTTGTTTGGGAATTAATTGATAAAATAGAAAATGAATTATATACAACTAAAGAAGAAGTAGCTAAAGATTATAACGTATCATTTATAATACCAAAATATGAAGAATATGTTTATTTACCAAATGGAAAGATAGATTTAACCCAAGAAGAAATCTTTACTATTGATAATGAAGGAGATATGTGTCTAGATGATGCCATGTCAATAAAAAGAAATAATAATGGTACATATACTTTGTTTATTCATTTAGCCAATCCAACCGCTACTATACCATATGAATCAAATACAATGCATGAAGCCTTAAAAAGAAATCATACTATTTATTTATCTAATAATAGTATCCCAATATTTGATAGATATCTATCAGATAACATATTATCAATATTACCAAATAAAAATACCAATGCTCTAACAATAAAAGTAGGAGTAACACCAGATTATTCATTAGATTTAGATACCTTAGAAATAATACCTAGTATAATTAAAAATAAACATAAATTAACTTACCAAGGTGCTGAAGAAATAATAACAAGTACTGGATTATTACATGACGATTTAATACTAATATCCAAAATATTTGATAAACAAGCTATTGATAATCCACGCGTTAGAGCATATCATCAAATGAAAGAAAGAATAAATAATCAAAAAGAAGTGGATAGTGAAGCACCAATAGCTCATATGATGGTAGAACAATGTAATGTTTTTGCTAATAGTACAATTCATCTAATTGATAAAAGAGAACATTTAGGACTAATAATGCCATGGCGTGTTCAAAGAGAAGAAAATATTGAATTAATAGAAAAATATTTAGAACATGGCTCTTTTGATATAAATAGTAGTGGTCTTCAGCTACTTCTAAAAAATTATATGACTAAGAGTAAGTATTCATATACCAATATAGGACATCAAGGCTTAGGAATAGATGGCTATGTAAAAATATCTAGTGCAGCTCGTCGCGCTATGGATGCATTAGCGGTCTATGTATTATATGATCTTTATATCAATAGAAGTGCTGATGATTTAGATTCAAAATATTATTATTGGGAAAGAGAAATAAAATATTGGTGTGAATATGCCAATAATAAAGCAAGTGATAATATAACATTTATGGAACAATATAATTACTTAAGTAGTAAAGGAAAAATATTAGAAAGAAGGAAGTAAAATGCAGTTACCAAATATAAAAGATGCCAGAATAAGAACAAAAGAAAAAATAGAAGTATCTTATGATAAATATAAAGTACCAGAGTCTATTCACAATATAGGACATAATAAAACCTATACCATTTTAACTTATGGATGTCAAATGAATGTCCATGATAGTGAGAATATATCAGGTATTATGGAAGACTTAGGTTATACCAAAGAAGAAAACTATGAAAAAGCTGATGTCGTAATAATAAATACCTGTGCAATTAGAGAAAATGCCCAGAATAAAGTCGTAGGTATTCTAGGTAGAATAAAAAAATTAAAAGAAACCAATCCTGATATCATTACCATAATCGGAGGTTGTATGCCTCAAGAAGAATCAGTATCTAATATGATAAAAGATAAATATAAATGGGTAGATATAGTACTAGGAACACATAATATATATGATATACCAACATTACTAGAGAATATAACTAAAGAGAGAAAACAAAATATTGAAGTTTACTCAGTAGAAGGAAGTATAATAGAAAACTTACCAGTAAAGAGAGATTCTAAAATAAAAGCTTGGGTAAATATCCAGTACGGTTGTGATAAATTCTGTTCCTACTGTATAGTACCATATACTAGAGGTAAACAAAGAAGTAGATTACCTAAAGATATCCTAAAAGAAGTCGAAGAATTAAAAAATAAAGGTTATAAAGAAGTAACCCTTCTAGGACAAAATGTTAATGCTTATGGTAAAGACCTAGAAGAATCATATACTATGGCTAATTTACTAGAAGATGTTGCTAAAACAGGAATAGATAGAGTAAGATTTGTAACATCACATCCATGGGATTTCTCTAGTGATATGATAGATATAATAGCCAAATACCCAAATATAATGCCTTATATCCATTTACCAATCCAATCAGGATCAGATAATATCCTAAAGAAAATGAATCGTAGATATACAATAGCAGAATATAAAAAATTATTCCATGAATTAAAAGATAAAATACCAGGAGTAAGTATAACTACTGATATAATTGTCGGTTTTCCAGGCGAAACCGAAGAAGACTTTGAAGAAACATTAAAATTATATAACGAATTAAAATATGATTTAGCCTATACCTTTATCTACTCACCAAGAGAAGGAACACCTGCTGCTAAAATAAAAGATGATGTTCCACTAGAAGAGAAAGAAGAAAGATTACAAAGATTAAATAAAGTAGTAAATAAATATGCTAGAGAGAATAATGAAAAATATAAAGATAAGATAGTACCAGTTTTAATTGAAGGATACTCAGATAAAGGTGGTAAACTAATGGGTTATACCGATACAATGAAATTAGTTAATGTACTAGGAGATCCTTCTAATATAGGAAGTATTAAACAAGTACATATAACAGAAGTAAAAACATGGTCTATGGAAGGGGAAATAGTTAGTGCAGAGTAGTATAGAAGAATTATTTAATGCTATAAATAATTCTAATGAATATAAAGAATATAAACAAATAATAGATATAATTGAAGAAGATAATGATATTAAAAATTTAATTGAAGAAATAAAAAAACTTCAAAAAGAAGCTACATATTTAGAATATCATGAAGATAATAAGTATAAAGAAATAGATAGTATTATAAAAGAGAAGACTAAAGAATTAAATAATAATTCTAAGTATCAAGAATATTTATCTAAATTAAAGAAATTTAATAATACCTTACTTGCTTCTTCTTCATTACTTGAAGATTATATAGATAGTAAAGTTAGTATTTAATTTTATTATCTTTTTTTATCCACTTCAGCCTGTAGTCTTCCGTGGCATGATAGAGCCTATTCTAGTCTCTATCATAAACAATTGTATGTATATATAAATTAAAATAATAGTCAATAATATATTGACTATTAGACATAACTATAGTACAATTATCTAGGTAACACTTACATGGTGTATTCTCTCCGATTTCTTAGTATTCCTAAGAGAAAGGGGTGACGTCTATGATGAAAGAACTTTTTTACTTCTTAGGGGGTTGGAGGTTTAAGTAATGGAACTAGTCCTTGCATTTGCTTGGATTACTCTCATCACTATTGTCTATATAGACAATATGATGCGTAGAAGATAGAAAAATGAAGCACCACAGGGGGTGCTTCGTTTTAACACAACGGAGAGAACACCTTTCGACAATAGGTGTTACCCATTTTTATTATGGATAAATTTCTCTCTTCATATACATTATACTAAAAAGTTATAAAAATATCAATATTTATATTGAATTATTTAAAACTTTATGATATGATTTATACATAGGTAAGAGATAAAAAGATTTACTAAAAAGATCCCAAATAATTCGCAACTATTTGATCCTAAATAATTCGCAAATCAACAAGAAAGGAGGCCTCTCTCATGAAAAAAGTACTATATAGAAATGTTAACCAGAAGTTAATTGGGGGGGTCAAAAATCTAACCTAAGTATAATAAATAATAATATAGATAAAGACTATGAAATAACTAATAGAAATATTAGGGATTTTTCATAGTCTTTTTATCGTGAAAGGAAGGAAAAAATGGAAAAGAATAAGAAATTAATAGTACTAGGAGTACTAGCCTTGATATTAATTATATCAGGAATAACATATGCTATACTTACATGGACAAGTAGTAGAGTAAATATAGGATTAACAAGTAATTGTTTTACTATAGATTATACTAAAGGTAATGATATAGCAAATGCTAGTATAAAAGCATTAAATGAAAGTGATTTAATAAGTGATAATAAATTTACTATTAAAGAAGGAATAGCATTAACGTATGCAAATATAGGAATAAAGTCTACATGTACAATAGAGGGATATGGATCATTATATTTAAATGTAACAACATTATC